>JANPJE010000491.1:0-15361 GCA_031425355.1 Spirosoma sp.
GTCCTGTCGGCTTTGTCCGGCACGACAAACAGTTTGTTAGCCATTGGCGAATCGCTCAAGGCGAACGATGACGCCGGGGCAAATGCGAAAATTGATGTCCTAAAAGCGCATTACGATGGTTTCATTAGCGAGTTGTATAAAACGGATTCGGGTAAAACGGCCGGACAACAGGTTGTGGAGAACGAGTTTTCGTTTATCCGGTCATTGACACGTGTCAAACCGTTTACGCTCAAACAGGAAAAAGAATTAGTAGCCGAAGGCGAATTATTGAGTACGCAAATTTTTCAGGCTTTTCTGGTTGAAGAAGGCGTTCCTTCCACGCTACTTCCTGCATTGGAATTTATGCGTATCGACGCCGATAACGAGCCTGAAATTTCCTATACTGAGCAGAGACTGACCGAAATTCTGCCCCAGCACGACGATAAGCAAATTATTGTTACACAAGGATTTATCTGCCGAAATCCGCGTGGTGAAGTCGATAATCTGAAACGGGGCGGGTCTGATTATACAGCGTCACTGATTGGTGGAGCCATTCGCGCAGAAGAAATCCAGATATGGACCGACATTGACGGGATGCACAACAACGACCCGCGTATCGTAAAAAACACCTTTCCCGTTCGCGAACTGACCTTCGATGAAGCCGCTGAACTGGCGTATTTCGGCGCGAAAATTCTGCATCCATCTACGATTACGCCCGCCCGGATGTTTGGTGTGCCGGTACGTTTGAAAAACACGATGGACCCAAGCGCGCCCGGTACGCTCATTGCCGATCGCCCCGAAGCGTCGGCCGCATCAAGCGCAGTGTTCAAGGCTGTTGCCGCGAAAGATGGTGTCACGGCTATGTACATCCACTCGACCCGTATGCTGAACGCGTATGGGTTCCTGCGCCGTATTTTCGAGATTTTCGAGAAGTACAAAACGCCGGTCGATATGCTGGCAACATCAGAAGTTTCGGTATCAGTTACGATTGACAATATAGAGCGTATTCAGGAGATTTCGGACGAACTCAGTACGTTTTGCACGCTCGAAGAACCGGATTATGACCAGACAATTATTTGCATTGTGGGCAACTTCAGTGCTGATAATGAAGGCGTTGCGGTACGGGTTTTCAACGCGATGAAAAACATTCCGATTCGGATGGTTTCGTATGGCGGCACCGAAAGCAATCTGTCGCTCCTGATTCACGGCCGCTACAAAGCAGACGCGCTGAACGCCTTGAACGAAGGGCTATTTTTGGCGACGGTATAGCCTGAGGCCAGGAGGTGTGGGTGATTATTGACAAAACTGATTTTACTTGAGTTACTAAAATGCTTCAACTGAATTTCATTCGCGAAAATAAAGACATAACGCTGGCAGGTCTTCGTAAGCGGAATTTCGCTAATGCTGAGATCGTGATTGATCAGGTGCTTTTGGTTGATCAGCAACGGCGTGATACGCAGCGCGACCTTGACGACGTATTGGCTCAATCGAACATGAAAGCGGGGCAGATTGGCGCGTTAATGAAAGCGGGAGACAAGGTCGCTGCCGAGGCCGCCAAAGCCGAAACCGCCGATCTGAAAGTTCGCTCGAAAGACCTTGCCGATACGCTCCGTCAACTCGAAGCCGATTTGCAGAACATTCTGGTAACAATTCCCAACCTGCCCCACAGCAGTGTTCCCGAAGGCCGCACACCTGAAGAGAACGAGGTTGTGCTTGAACATGGTGAAAAACCCACACTGCACGAAAAAGCCCAGCCGCACTGGGAGTTGATCAAAAAATACGACATTATTGACTTTGAGTTGGGAGTTAAAATTGCGGGTGCAGGCTTTCCGGTGTATAAAGGCAAAGGCGCGCGAATTCAGCGGGCGATGATTAATTTCTTCCTCGATGAAGCGTTGAAGGCAGGGTATATGGAAGTACAACCGCCCATTGTTGTCAACGAAGATTCGGGCTTTGCAACGGGTCAACTGCCTGACAAAGAAGGGCAAATGTATTATGCAACCGAAGACAAGTTGTACCTGATTCCAACCGCCGAAGTTCCTATTACGAACATGTACCGCGATGTGATTTTGCCTGAAAATCAGTTGCCGGTGAAAAACGTAGGGTATACACCCTGTTTCCGGCGCGAAGCGGGTTCGTGGGGAGCGCACGTTCGTGGATTAAACCGGCTGCACCAGTTCGATAAAGTCGAGATTGTCCGCATCGAAAGACCCGAAAATTCGTATGCGGCTCTGGAAGAAATGAGTTTACATGTTCAGCGTTTACTCCAAAAATTAGAGTTGCCTTATCGGGTGCTGCGGCTCTGCGGGGGCGATATGGGCTTTACGTCGGCCCTGACGTATGACATGGAAGTCTGGTCGGCAGCACAGCAGCGTTGGTTAGAGGTTAGCTCCGTGTCGAATTTTGAAACGTATCAGGCCAATCGACTTAAACTGAGAAGCAAATTAGAGGGGAAGATGCAGCTCCTGCATACGCTGAATGGCTCGGCGTTGGCTCTGCCGCGTATTCTGGCATCGATTCTGGAGAACAATCAAACACCGGAAGGGGTTCGAATTCCGAATGTACTGGTGCCTTATTGTGGCTTTGATATGATTAGCTGATAACCAGCAGCATAAGAATAAGAAATGCCCAAATTCAGTACTGGATTTGGGCATTTCTGTATAAAACACAAACCGAATCAATTCAAATCCCGCGTGGTTTCAAACAGGAACCAGACACGCCGTTCGGTTTCGTCGATGTACACTTCAAGCAGGCTGGCAGTTGCTACGTCTTCGGCATCATCAGCAACCTGGTGAGCATCGCGCATGTTTTTCGCCATTTTTTTGTTTTCGGCGATCAGGTCCAGCAACATGTCTTTCGGAGCTACAAAATCCTCGTCGTTATCCTTTACCCGCTGCAACTGCGCGATGTGCGCCACCGACCGGATTGTATTACCGCCGATTTTCCGAACCCGTTCTGCCAATGGATCAATCGTGGCGAAAATCTGGTCGGCCTGCTCATCTAACAGCAAATGGTAATCGCGGAAGTGGCGACCGGACATGTGCCAATGAAAATTTTTCGTCTTGATATATAGGGCGAAGGCATCAGCGACTAACCGGTTTAATGACTCGGCTACTTTCTCCCGGCCTTTTTCCTCGAGGTCAGACGGTGTATCCAACGCATCTATTTGTTTGAGAGCACTCATGAGTAAGTCTGTTTTTGGAACAATGAAATCCCATCCAGAATAACCCTATTTGAACGCTATTGTTTTGATACGTTCAGAATCGTGCCAGTACCTTTTCGGACACCGTTTGCCCAATGGACAGCGACGATGTAGCCGCTGGCGAAGGCGCATTGATTACGTTGATGGCTTTGTCGGTTTCCAGAATGGCGAAGTCATCGAGCAAACCGCCGGTCCGGTCGCAGGCCTGTGCCCGAACCCCCGCGCCCCCGTCTTCGAGATCCGCTTCCTGAATGTCGGGGATGAGTGCCTGCAATGCTTTGGTAAATGCTGATTTCGAGAACGAACGGTACATTTCACCAAGCCCTGTCTGCCAGTATTTAGCGGCTACTTTCTGGAAGCCCGGCCACGATAAAGTCTCGTAAAGTTCTTTCAGATTAACGTCCGACTTGGCGTATCCTTCGCGCTGAAACGCCAGAACGGCGTTGGGACCCGCTTCTACGCCCCCGTGAATCATTCGGGTAAAGTGAACACCTAAGAATGGAAAGTTTGGGTCAGGTACGGGATAGATCAGGTTTTTAACTAAGTATTGCTTCTCGGGCCTGATCTTGAAATATTCACCACGGAACGGCACAATCCGCACGTCAACAGCTTCACGTTGCGTCAGTTGGGCGATTTTATCGGAGTACAAACCGGCACAATTTACAACAAGCCTGGTTTCGTAGCGGCCCTTATCCGTCACAACAATGCTTAAACTTGTTCCGGGCGTTACCTGCTCAACGCGTTCATTAAGCCGAATTTCTCCGCCTAACGCCTGAAATTTTTCGGCGTATTTATCCGACACCTGTTTATAATCCACAATGCCCGTTTGCGGCACGAACATACCGGCCACACCGATTACGTGCGGCTCGATTTCACGCATCTCGGCCACCGACAGTTTTTTCAGCCCGCCCAATCCGTTCTGTTGTCCACGCTCATAAAGCGTTTCCAACTGCGGCAATTCCTCGGGCTTTGTGGCTACCACTATTTTACCGCACAGATCATAGGGAATACCTTCGTTCTGGCAAAAATCGATCAACATCTGATAACCCCGAATACAGTTGATGGCTTTCAGGCTACCCGGTTTATAATACAATCCAGAATGAATAACTCCGCTGTTATGGCCGGTCTGGTGGCGGGCTACTGCCGGTTCTTTCTCGATCAAAACGACCTTCAGGCCGGGTCGTTGCTGTTTTAGCTGCAAAGCGGTGGCTAATCCGACAATGCCTCCACCAATAATTACTACGTCTGTCATAGAAATATCCGACAGCAGAAAATGCTATCGGCGTGTGGCTACAAAGGTAAGGGTTTCGCGATGAACGGGTGTTACCGCAACTGTGCTTCGACCCAGTCCAGCCCGCGACCGTAAAGCGCGTGAGCGAACCGGACTCGGTTGTCGAAGTCAGCATCGGGCGTTTTCCCTTCGGTCATGAATTGACGAACAAGGCGGGCGTTATCCAGGGCCAATGGCTGTTCGTGCTGCGTTTCCGACTCGGTGCGAAAAGCCGCGAAAGCCGGGGTATCTCCCTCAAAATGTTGAAAAAATAAATGCCCCTTCGGTGTTCTGACGCCACACAAAATTCCACTTGCGCGACTGGTTGATGGCGCCAAGCTGCCTTCCAGACCGCGTTTGAGCACAATAACCGCATCGAAACCCGCCAGCATGGCCAGTTCAGCCATTTTCATCTGGTAGGTGATGTGAAATACTGACGTTACCAGAATCCGGGCATTGCAGGGATTCAATACTTTTTCGAGTGTTGCCAGAAACGGACGTTTGAGGATTACCTGCCGACGATTTACCCATTGATTAAGCGCGGGCGAGAGGGCTTTCTGATCAAGTACCCAGCCGTAATGGGCTAAGGGTGTGTCGAGTTCGTGGTTACTTTGCAAATACTGACAGCCCATGTGCATGTACAGATCGAGCGCATTGAGCGTAAACTTCGGCCCACCCGACCGCCCAACCATCGACACCGCACCGTAACCCCGTTTCTGAAAAAACTGGGCGAGCAGGGGCGTAATCATGTAGCTGTTATCAACGCCATCGAAGGGTTCGGCAAGCTGAACCAACGGGCGGTCGGCGCAGCTAATGGGCCCAAAACCCGGCGAAAAGGTCCGCTCGGCAGCCCGCATCAATCCCTGATATTCCTCGTTTGTTTCGTGGCGAACGCGCAGAATGCTGGCCGCCAGTCCACGAAACGTTTCGCACTCACCGTCGCCAAACAGGTAATCGCCCAACTGCTCGGCTTCTGTCACCTGCAAATTAGCCCCCCGAACGAGTTTCGTGGCAATTGGATGCATCCCGACGGGCAAATCGGGGCAGACTTTATTGATAAAAAATGTTGGATGAGAGAAAGCGCCTTTGCCAATTACTTCTTCTAACGTTTTCTCTTCGGGCGTCGGGCCTTTCGCCAGCAGTGCCCCTAAAAAAGCCCCTCGCTGTAGCGGATGGCTTGCCGGATCGATCAGGGCAGCACGGCACTCAATCAACAACTCTGGCGTAAGCGGCTTACTGCCATATTTACCAATACCAATATGTTTGATGCCTCGGCCAAGTGGCGTATCGGTGGCGGGAGTGTCCAGAACCATAGAAACGGAAGGATAATTGATTGTGGGGAGTAAGTAAAAGTAAGCAAAAAGTACTACCTATTTATTGACTATTCACCGCTGAATGAGCGTTTTAAGAATATTTTCGGTGTGTGGAGCCGCCTGGCAATTATATATCGCTCCGGCTGACAGTTTTCCTTCTTTTAGTATAGAATTCTCATTGATTTAACCAATTTTGGCCACTCTTGTTAGCATTCACTGAGGGATTGGCCCATTGTATTCGCCCGGTTTCGAGAAACTGACGGACTGACGTTTTCACTTGTAGATTCATGAACGGCGAATGCGCTATTTTTGCACCCGAATCTTTGATTTCTATCAATGGCGGAACGTATCAGTTATGGTAAAACGTGGTGGGGACAGCAGTGGCTCAATGCCCTGACAAGCATCGACATGGCGAATCGGCTGCCGCGCGGCAAAACGTATGCTAACAAAGGCGCGGTGCAGGGGCTGACCATCTCAAAAAATCAGATTAGTGCGTCCATTAAAGGCTCTGCACCCCGGCCTTATAAAGCCAAACTGTCGGTGCCGCTGTTTACCGAACAGGAAAAAGAGTGGCTGCTTACCGAAATCCGCGACAATCCGGCCACGCTGGCCCAACTCCTGAACCGGCAGCTACCACCCGAACTGACCGAGTTCACCGACCGGCGGGACATCAAGCTATTTCCGCGTTCATTTCGGGATCTGGACATGGGTTGCTCCTGCCCCGATCTTGCCGTGCCCTGTAAACACCTCGCGGCTGTTATTTACGTCATTGCCAACGAAATTGACCGGAATCCGTTTCTGGTTTTTCAGCTAAAAGGCTTAGATATTCTGGTCGAACTTCAGAAATACCAGACCGAAGCCGTGGGCGGCAGCATGGGAAGCGTCGTTTTGTTTAAAGATATTGGTACGGACGATCTCCCTGATGATGAAGACTGGCAAGCCGATGAGAAAGCCCGAGCCAGTTTAGATTTCGCGACGATTCCGTCCTTAGCCGACCCGCTGCTGGGCTTGCTCTCCACCGATGTTACGTTCACAAAAGGCGATTTTCACAAATCACTGGCCAAAGCGTATAAACTGTTTAGCAAGGCATCACCTGACCTAAAACCGTACTCCCACGCTGAACGGCCCGATTTCAGCGATAGTATTGAGTTGCAATTGGATGAGGTTATGGCCGTGAAGAAAATCAACATGTTCAGCGAACATGGCGAGACCCGGTCGATCATCAACTTCAAAATGAGCGATTTGGTAGCCTGGCTCGATACGCTCACCGAAGCCGACTGGCCCGAAATGAGCGACTCCGTTCGGGCGTTGTACCTGACGCATCAATTTTCGGCGGTATTGCTCCGGCGCGGGGCCGTGGTGCCGCAACTGCTGCGCGTTGGAACCGCCGAAGACCAGTATCGGGTGCGGTGGATTCCGGCAACGCTTAACGAAACAATCAAACGCCTGACCAATTTACTGGCCACCCAGCTTCCGCCAACACTGCTAACGGTACGTTGGCAAAAAGACTGGCTGGCACTGCCCGGCGAACAACAAATTTTGACGCTCTGCTCGCTGTTTCTGCGCCGGGTCATCAAGCCAACAACCATCGAACTATGGGAACGATGGCCGCTTGAAGATGCCGACCGATTGTTTTTTGGCGTTGAAACGCTGCGGTTTGAGGGATTTGGCCGGAAAGAAATGCCGCTGGCAATTCAACTTTGGCTGAACGATTTCTTCCTGACACACAAGCGGTTCGTGCCCATTCTGGCCGTTGAAGACAGCGAACTCGGCGATGAATTTAGACTGAGCTTACTCATACGCGACCGCGAAGCAACCGATACGGGTGGAACACCAACCGCACCCATTCCTTTACCGGAAATACTGGCTAAAAAGACTCGGGGAACCGACCGGCACGCGCTCATCCGAATGGCCGTTTTGCAGGATTTGCTGGTTTTATCACGTCACTTTCCCGATCTGGCAAAACTGACCAAAACCAGCGAGAGCAGGGCGTATTTATCCTATTCGCCGGAGCAGTTTGTGCAGGTATTGCTCGAAACCCTGCCCCGGATGCAGTTGCTGGGCATTGCGCTCTGGTTGCCCAAGTCGCTTCAGCATTGGGTCAGGCCGCAGGTGGGCGGACGGCTTAAAGCCAAAGTAACGGCCAACAGCGCGTTTATGCGTTTAGACGACATGCTGACTTTCGACTGGCAGGTGGCCCTCGGCGACGACATGGTAAGCGTGAAGGAATTCCAGAAATTAGTTGGCCGCACAACGGGTCTGGTCAAAATTAAAGATCAGTACGTATTGATTGACCCGAATGACTTAACCAAACTCTATAAGCAACTCGAAAATCCACCCGAACTGACCGGGTCAGAACTGCTCAAAGCGGCCTTGTCGGAAGAGTACAAAGGCGGTCGGCTGGGCTTATCGGAAGAGGTACGGGCGTTGGTGAAACAGTTTACCGAAAGTGCTGCTCAACCCCTGCCCGACACCCTTAATGCAACGCTACGTCCTTACCAGCAACGGGGTTATGACTGGCTCGTCAAGAACACGGGCCTCGGCATGGGAAGCCTGCTGGCCGACGATATGGGCTTAGGTAAAACCCTGCAAATCATTGCATTATTGCTGAAATTCAGGCAGGAAGGCCGCTTCGTTAAACAAAAGGGTTTGGTAGTCTTACCCACAACGCTCCTCACCAATTGGCAAAAAGAAATTGCCCGGTTTGCGCCGGAATTACAGGCCCGCGTTTATCATGGCTCAACCCGTAAGTTCCCACCGGAAACCGATAAGCACGACCTGATTCTAACGACATATGGCGTTGTTCGCTCCGACCTCGATACGTTCAAAAAATTGACCTGGGCAGTCGTGGTCATTGACGAAGCGCAGAATATAAAAAACGCGGATACCGAACAAACGAAGGCTGTTAAAGCCCTGAAATCTCCAATCCGAATTGCGATGAGCGGCACACCTGTCGAAAACCGGCTGTCGGAGTTCTGGAGTATTATGGATTTTGTGAACAAGGGCTATCTGGGCGGTGCGAGCAAATTCAACGAAGAGTTTGGCAAGCCAATTCAACAGGAGCGCGACCAGCAGAAACTCGATCAGTTCCGGCGCGTAACCAGCCCGTTTTTGCTACGTCGCGTCAAAACCGACCGGAGTATCATCACCGATTTGCCCGATAAAATCGAAAATAACCAGTTTTGCACCCTCACCACCGAGCAGGCGGCTTTGTATGAAAGCGTCGTGCAGGAAAGTCTGCGGGCCATCGAAGAAAAAGATGGTATCGCCCGCCGGGGTCTGGTACTCAAACTAATGACGGCCCTCAAGCAAATCGGGAATCACCCGCACCAGTATCTCAAGCGCGGTTCGGACCTTCCGGCATTGTCGGGGAAAGCGACAATGCTGCTCAATTTGCTCGAAAATATTTACGCCAGTCACGAGAAAGTGCTGATTTTCACTCAGTACCGGGAAATGGGCGAGTTACTGTCGCAGTTTATTCAGCAGGCCTTTGGCTCGCCACCCCTCTTTTTGCACGGCGGTACGTCGCGGCCAGAACGGGACCGGATGGTGGAGCAGTTCCAGCGCAACCGCAGCGATCACACATTTATCCTCTCGCTCAAAGCAGGCGGAACAGGCCTGAATCTGACCCAGGCGAACCACGTCATTCATTATGATTTATGGTGGAATCCGGCGGTCGAGTCGCAGGCTACCGACCGGGCGTTTCGCATCGGCCAAACCAAAAACGTACTTGTCTACCGGCTAATGAATCAGGGAACGCTGGAGGAAAAAATTGACGCCATGATCCGTTCCAAACGCGAACTGGCCGACCTCAGCGTAAAAACCGGCGAGACATGGCTGGGTGATTTGAGCGATACGGAGTTGGCTGAACTGGTTAGTTTGGGGTAAAAAAACAGCTCTTCTGCCGAACAGATTTTGAGAATCCGCTAACAGAAGAGCAATGGTGTGGATGGAAGTAACCTATCGTGTGGTTTCTATCTGTATCAACGTAACAGGGTTGGTTTCTGAAATAGAAAGGCTCCTACGCTGGCAATGGATAGGTCAAATATCGCGGGTTGCAGTTAAATACCCTTTCTGATTGGGGACAGATTCTGTCTGATTGGGGACATGAGACGTATCCGATTGAGTAAACGGTCACAATCAGACATCGCGCAGATCATTTGCCGCAAACTCCGTTGGGGTTTGCTGGTAGAATTCCTTGAAAACGATGCTAAAATGGGACGGTGTTTTGAAGCCCACCATGTAGGCAGTTTCGGTTGCGTTGTTGCCCGCCCGCAGCAAGTCGGCCGCGCGACGAAGCCGGTAGTTGCGGATTAGTTCGTTGGGGGCGAGTTGGGTAAGGCTATGGACTTTTCGGTAAAGCGTTTTACGGCTCATGGCCAACTGGTCGGCCAGCCAGTCGACGTTTAGCGACGTATCATCGAGGTGATTGCCCAGCAATTCATACACTTGCTGGAGAAAGGTATCCTGCACCGTTTCGAGCGAAATAGGCATTTCGGGCTGAGCCAATTGCCGACGGTAATGATCACGTAGTTTCTGCTGATGAGCAATCAGATTACGCAGTCGCAAGTGCAGCTCGTCTACATTAAATGGCTTGGACAAATAGTCGTCAGCCCCCTTCTCTAACCCTTCAATCCGGCTGTGCTGAGCCGTTTTTGCCGTCAGCAACACAACCGCAATATGATTGGTGTCGGGTTGTTTTTTGATACGTTCCGTTAATTCGTAGCCATCCATTTTGGGCATCATCACATCCGAAATCACGATGTCCGGCAGTTCAGCTTGGGCCAGTTGCCAGCCTTCTTCGCCATTGGCAGCCCGCAGAACCCGGTACGTAGCAGCCAGTTCGGAGGCCAAAAACTCGCGGAGTTCGGTATTGTCTTCCACCACCAGCAGCAGCGGAATGTCTGATTCGCCAACCGGCTGCAAATCGGGTTGAGCCGGTATTTGTTCGACGAATGGGATTGCTGTAAGAAGTGGTTTGCTCACCGGCGCTACCGAAGGCACATCGACATCGGCAGCCGACGCCGGACGAACGGGGAGCATAAGCTGAAACCGGGTTCCCTCGTTTGGCTGACTCTCAACGGCGATGGTCCCATTTACCAGTTCGATCAGTTCTTTTACCAAAGCCAGACCAATTCCGGTGCCTTCATACGCACGGGTGCGCGAATCATCGACCTGATAGAACCGGTCGAAAATATGTGGAAGCTTCTCGGCAGGAATGCCAATCCCCGTATCGGCAATGGCAATCTGAATACTTGACATTACGCCATCTGTCGAAGCCGTCGGTTTGAGCGTAACGGCAACGCTCCCGCCCGTGCCCGTAAATTTCAGCGCGTTCGACAGTAGATTGGTCAGTATTTTCTCCCATTTATCAGTGTCGAACAGGTATTCGTGCGGTAGACTTTCGCTGGTGTAGACTAACGTGATATTTTTCTGATCTGCCGCCTGTTGAAATGAATTGACCAACTGTTCAACAAAGTCCGGTACGTCGCCCCGTTTCAGGGAAACGGTCATGCTGTTGGCTTCCAGCTTTGATAGGTCCAGCAACTGGTTTATCAGACGCAGGAGTTGGTTGGCATTGCGCTGAATAAGCCCCAGCGTTTGGCGGGTTGGCGTATCGAACCGGCTGTCCTGCACTAATTTCTCAACCGGCGATATAATCAGCGATAAGGGTGTGCGGAACTCGTGGGTGATGTTCGAGAAAAAGCGCGTTTTCAGTTCATCGACCGCCTTCAATTGCTTGGCTTCCCGGCGGTTGAGTTCCATTTCCTGCTGCTGCCGAATGCGGTTCGTATAAAACCGAATACCGCCAAAAACGACGCCAGCCGCCAGCAACGCATACACGCTATAGGCCCACCAGGTTGCCCACCAGGGCGGCAAAATAACGAACCGAACCGAGGCTTCCTTCCGATTCCAGACGCCATCACTATTGGACGCTTTCACCCGAAATGTATAGTGGCCCGGCGACAGATCGGGGTAATTGGCAAACCGGTTATTCGCACTCTGAACCCAATTTTTATCCACGCCGACGAGTTGATAGGCATACTGATTCTTGTCTGGCAATACGTACGTGAGCGCGGCAAACTCGAACGACAGAAAATTTTCATCATGGTTCAATATAATCTCTCTGTTCGTCAATGGCCGGGGCTTATTCAGTACGTTAAATCCTGTTATATGAACCGGAAACGGCCGTCTGTCATCGCGGATGCTATCGGGATTGAAGTAAACGACACCGTTTAGGCTTCCGAAGAAAAGCTGGTTATTCTGCCGAAAAACGGCGTTTTGCAGGAAATCATTGCTGGGCAATCCGTCGTTCACCCCATAACTGCGAACCGTCTTCGTGCGCGGGTCATACCGGCAAATACCTTTGTTGGTACTCAGCCAGATGTGCCCGGCACCATCAGCTATAATACCGACGATGCTGTTACTGGGCAATCCATCCCGGACGGTAACGGAAGAGAATTTTTCTGTTTGGGGATCGAACCGATTCAGGCCACCCTGGTGTGTACCGAGCCAGATAATTCCGTTTGCATCTTCATATATTGCCTGGACTTCATTCGTATTTAGCTGACCTTTTGACCCGGCGTTATACTGGGTAAACTGACCTGTTTTCGGATTGAGTCGGCAAACTCCCTGTTTTTTAACCAGCACCCACACGTCGCCGGTGCGGCTCACCAGCAGACCATGTACGTACCTGTCGGGCAGTCCGTTTGTATTACCCGGCTTGTAGGTATAGTAGGTATATTGATGCGTACGGGTGTCAAAATGGGCAATACCTCCCTCCCCACCTATCCAGAGGTTATTTGCTTTGCCACGACTTATAAACTCCACATGCACCTCCGACGGGTACTCAACGTGCTGACCCGTTGCCTGATCGACGTAGTATAGACTGTTCCAGGTGCTTACCCAAACGCCCGCCGGGCCATTCGGTAGCAGCGTGTGTATATCGCTTTTATTCAGGCTACCAGCCCCAATGTGGCCGGGCAGTACAGCTTCCAGTCGATTTGTCTGGAGATTCGTCCGGTAAATAGTCCATTGATTGCTGAACCACAGCCGGTTACGGCTATCGACCAGTAGGGTCGTTACTTTATTTTTAGACAGATTTACCGTACTTGTATTGGGCGTTACCTGATACGTACGAAAAGGCTTGGCATACGTAGCCTGTCGGTCGATGCCGTTATCCGTGCCTACCCATAACGTACCGGCCCGATCATGGTAAACGGCCTGGGCACTGTTACTGCTGATTCCTTTCGGTACGTTGGGGTTGGGCAGGTAGGTGAACACCTGCTGGCTAACCGGGTCGATACGCTGCAACCCGTCGGTTGTTCCCACCCACACCATGCCGCCTGCATCGCGATGGATGGAGTTCAGAAAAACATACGAATTGATGTGCCCACCCGGATTGTAAGGAACCAGTTGGAAAGGTTGCCGACGGAGATTTATCTGAAACAGGCCATGACCCGACGTACCGAGCCAAAGCACCTCCTGCGCATCTAAGTAGAATGAAATAAATGTGGGTTGAGGGCCGGCCGATACAAACGTGGGCATCAGTACAAATCGGCCCGTCGCCCGATCCAACAGATACAAACCCCGTAACGTAGCGACCCAGAACCGTTGTTGCCGATCCTCAAAAACGGTCTTGATGGGCATGTCGGGCTGTGGCGACGGGTACAGCGTAAACTGGTGACGGTCAGGATCGTAGCGAGCCAGACCACCATACGTACCGAGCCAGAGTATGCCCTGCCGATCTTCGTAAACAGAATGCTGGTTGTTCCACCGACCGGCGTTTTTGGTCTGAATCAGATGGGACGTAACCCGCCCCGTCTGCTTATCAATTTCATGCAGTCCACCGCCCTCCGTAACCGCCCACAGCCGATTCTTATGGTCCTCACACAAGCCGGAAATTCGGTTGTTTTGAAAACTTTGATCCGGCTTGTCCAAATCCGCCTGAAGGACCGTGAACGTATAGCCATCATATTTATTAAGGCCATCGTTCGTCCCAAACCAGATAAATCCCTCGCGGTCCTGAAGGATGCAGTTAACGGAATTATTGGAAAGACCGTCTTTGACGGACAGGTGCTCGAAATGATTGATTTTGGGCCAGACAGCCGCCATACCGAGACTGTCAGAGTGGTACGTCTGAGCAAATCCCGGTATCAGGAAACTGAGCAAAAACAACAGTAAAATAGATCGCACGCTCCGTTCGGCAGTAAATTTTGCTGGCTTCAACAAGCCAATTTACACCTTTTTAGGATCTGGATGCACCCAGGGTTGCCGATAGGGCCGTGAGAGCAGACTATTTGCTTCCTTATCGCCTATTATCTCGTGCTTCTGCGGATCATAGACAATAGGCCTCCCGGTTTTCATAGACATGTTCGCCAGAATACAACTGGCCGTCGAGATGTGGCCTTCTTCAATATCCGCAATTGGTCGACTTCCTTTATCGATGGCATCCAGAAAATTAAGCATGTGCAGACGCGTTGCTGGAGCGGCATTCAACTCAATTTTTGGGTTGGTAGCCTCGGTAATATCCTCCGGGTACTTCTCTTTTTCGTACACGACGTCTTTATGGATTTTCTGACCCTCTTTGCCCAGCGGAATAAAATCGCACTGCATGGTACTTCCCCACAGCGTTCCCTTATCGCCGTAGAGCGTAAACGACCACGGATAATCGGGATTATTGGGCGTTCCCCAGGAACGATGCTGCCAGACGCAGTTTAATCCATCATACTCAAAAACAGCCGATTGCGTATCAGAAATATTCGATTTCCCTTCTTTCTGAACGTAAATCCCCCCCGTTGAACTAATGCGCTTGGGCCATCCGAGTTTCAGCATCCAGCGTACGGTATCGAGCATATGCACGCACATATCGCCCGTAATCCCGTTGCCATATTCCATAAATGTCCGCCACCAGCGCACATGCGGCAGGCCATCGTACGGACGTAGGGGAGCCGGTCCGGTCCACATTTCATAATCTAAAAAATCGGGGACGGGCTGCACGGGCGGGTTACCATTGTTGCGCATCGGAAAATAGCAGCACATTTCTACGTGCGACACCTTACCGAGCAATCCGGCATCGACAATATTTTTCTTGGCGTCGATCAGGTGCGGGGTGCTTTTGCGCTGCGTACCCACCTGCACCACCTTGTTGTATTTCCGGGCGGCAGCTACCATCGCTTCGCCCTCCATTACGTCCACGCTGATGGGTTTTTGCACGTACACATTGGCCCCGGCTTTGACCGAATCAATCATCTGGAGCGCGTGCCAGTGATCGGGTGTGCCGATGAGTACAATATCCATTTCATTTTCGGCCAGCATTTTCCGGTAATCACCATACAGCCGGGGCGTCTTGCCCGATTTCTGCCGCTGACTGACCAACTTGGCGGCATCGGCCATCATATTTTTGTCGACATCGCACAGCGCAACTACCTCAACGGGAGACACTTGAATCAAGCGAAATAAATCACTCTTGCCATACCATCCTGTACCAATCAAGCCGACACGGAGCGTTTTGGTGGGATTAATGAGGTCCATACCTCTGGCGCCAAACGTCGATAAAGCGAGCGTAGCGGTGGTGCCTTGTAAAAAACGCCGACG
>JANPJE010000492.1:0-2589 GCA_031425355.1 Spirosoma sp.
TTACAGAATCTACTTTATTCGGTTTTCTTCATCTGTTTAGACGTGTCTATATTTCTGCTACTAACCAATACCTTTAAATTTAATTTTAACGTGGCTCTTCTGATATTCAGTCTATTACTGATATCTATCTTTTTACATAGCGGCCTCAGCGAAGCCGCTATGTTGATTTCTGAAGATCAGTTCTTTGACTTGTTGTTTTTTAGCATAGCACTTTTTATTTTTCATTTCATGTTCGGGGCAATGATATATATTTTAAAGGGACGACATGAAAAATGGGGTAGTTCAGGTTTAGAACTCCAAGATATTATGATACCGGTTGTTAATTTTATGCGATTGAGATTAGCCTATGTGATGGTTCTGCTTAATCAGCTTTTGGATATCTGGCTGTTCAATACTTAGCTTCCGTCGACAGGAAATAAGTTCCGAAGGTGAGCCATTAACCCAACAGAGTTACGTTTTGTTGGAAATGACCGCAACAGGATAGTGAGGAAATTTTTCGTCGTCGGATAAAATGATAAATCCCGTGCTGGCTGCTTGTGCGATGATGGTACGGTCAAACTGATCTTTATGGTCCTTCATTAGTTGAATTTCATAAAAACGTTGAGCGTGTTCGGGGGTAATAGCCAAAATCTGAACACCTAAATCTGTAAGGGCCTGAGTGATAAATACAGCTAAAGGAACATTGATTTTCAACTCTTTTGGCTTACTCTCGGCCAGTTGTGCAATTTCAATAAGCGAAATCGCACTTAAGTACCTGAAATTATTGCCGCTAAGAATTTTTGTTATCCGTGGACCATTTTTTTCGGGTTTTATATAGGCGTTGAGAAAAATATGAGTGTCCAGCAGGTAGGCTCTCATTTCTTCAAATCATCATCAAACAATGTGTCCGACATGAAAGCTAAATGGCGGCCCGTACCGAATTTTACTTTAGGTCTGCCGTCAGGCTTAGTAATGGTAGCCGTTTTTTTTGCAGGCTTTGAATTGGGCTTTACTTCTGTTTTCATTGTAAAAAGTTGTTTGTCAGGTAAAAATACAACAGAAAGCGTTATAGTTTGGTGCGGTTACTCCGTGTAAGCGGGCTTCGGACGGCTTTCGGCTGACAAGGCGAACGTCCCGATTGGGTCAAATCACGAAAAATGTTCTGTCAATATGATCTACTTAACGCAGTTGATTTACATTAAAGACGGTCAGGAAGACGTATTCCATCAATTTGAAGAGGTTGCCATTCCGCTCATCGGGAAGTATAATGGACAGCTTTTGCTACGTATACAGCCTGGCGATGACGCTTATATCGACCAGCAGATCGACAAGCCTTACGAAGTACATCTGGTGAAGTTTGATACGGAGCAGGATTTTGCTGCCTTCAGCCAGGACGAAAGCCGTAAGCAGTTTTTGCACTTAAAAGAGCAATCGGTTCAAACCGCTATCCTGATTCAGGGAATAAAATTATAGGTGTGGTTTCCCGGCGGCAGAATGCGGAAAATGCTGTATTTTTGGTGGTTGCTTACCTCAACTATACACTTCATTCTGTGAACCCATCATTTTCTGTTTCCCGTCTACCGCTGCCTTTATTGCTGGCATTAACGTTTTGCGCTGCAACCGCCCAGGTGCCCGGTCGTCAGATGCACTGGACTGCCGATGGAAACGCCTACGCAGCCGTTGAACAGGGCGAACTCGTCCGCACCGACATCCGCACCGGGCGCAAAATCCCGTTACTGGCGAAGGATAAACTGCGTCGGCCGGGCAGCGAACAGGTAATGCCCGTTACCGATTTTGCCTTTACGCCCGATAGTGCCAACGTACTGATTTTCACTAATACGGCCCGCGTTTGGCGGCACAATACCAAAGGCGATTATTACCTGATTAATCGGGCGGGGGGGCAAACCCGGCAGGTCGGAAAAAGTCGTCCGGCGCAGTCGCTGATGTACGCCAAACTGTCGCCGGATGGCCGCAGCGTTGGGTATGTGAGCGAGCACAATCTGTTCGTTGAGGACGTAGCATCGGGGAAAACCACCCAACTCACCAGCGACGGAACCCGCAAACGCATTAACGGTACGTTCGACTGGGTGTATGAGGAGGAATTTGGTTGCCGCGATGGATTTCGGTGGAGTCCCGACAGCAAACAGATTGCGTACTGGCAGGTTGATGCGACCAATATCCGGGATTACCTGATGCTCAATACTACCGACTCGATTTACTCGCATGTGGTGCCGGTCGAGTATCCGAAAGTTGGCGAAAGTCCGTCGCCCACGCGTATTGGGGTGGTGGCTGCATCGGGGGGATCAACGACCTGGCTCAACATTCCCGGCGATCCGCAGCAACATTACTTGACGCGGATGGAGTGGTTACCGAAGGGCGGAAGTGTGATTGTGCAGCAACTCAATCGCAAACAAAACGAAAGTAAAGTGCTGATTTGTAATCCAGTCGGTCAGATCATTACGCCCATTTATACCGAAAGCGACAAGGCGTGGATCGACGCCAAAGAACGCTGGAATAATGACGACCCCAGCGGTTGGGAGTGGCTCGAAGGCGGTAAATCGTTCGTCTGGGTATCCGAAAAAGACGGCTGGCGGCACCTGTACCGCGTCA
>JANPJE010000493.1:0-3822 GCA_031425355.1 Spirosoma sp.
CCCGCCAACCGATTTTGGATAATCAAACTGTTTTCCTGCCAGCAGGTTCGCCCGTAGTGCCAAATCGAAATTCGGAATGCGCCCGCGTCCGCTGGTGCTCAGGAGCGTTTCGGTACTGACCGCATCGCCCTCGCCAAACCAGTCGGGCACGGTGAGTCGGGCAAGGGAGAGTCCCGTGTTTCCGAGTAGCGAAAACAGCACCCGGCCGTACCCTTGCAGGGCTTTATCGGCCTGAACGACGTGCCGGTATTCGTGAACTGTCTGAAGGTCGAGCCAGTCGAATGTGCCCGGCAAACCAGGGTCCTGCGGAGGAGCAACCGAAAATTCCGACCGGCGCGGAGCCAACGAAACGAAGCCATTGCTGTAGGTCGTCTGGTTCTGAAGCAGCACCGAGATGGGGCGCGGCTTTATCCCCAGCGACGCGCTGGCGGGTTCATACAGTCCCTCGAGCCGCTTAGCCGTGCGCTGAGCGACGGAGTCGAAACCGGCTGGATACAGCACCCGGAAATGGGGCGTTTTCAGGCGATACCAGCGCAGATTGGTGGGATTTTGATCGAGGACGGGCAAAATCTGAGCACCGACCGGGCGGAGAGCGAACAGAAAAAAAGCGGGGAGGAGGTATTGTCGAAACATGCGGTATCCAAGATACAGCGTTTTTTTTATAACCCAATGACTGGCATAAGCTGAATGTAACGAATCAATCAGGTGAAATTTCGGTACGTAACTATACACAGAAAACGGGTGAACCGGCGGTATTGATCGACCAACGCAGGGCATCAATTTTGATGGGCGGCAATCCTCATTAGGTAATCAGCAAGGGCTGTCCAAGGGTAAGCAGGGTCAATTTATCAGTCACTTTCGTGCTTTCCGCTGCAACGCGAAGATCGGTTAACGGCTGGCTTAACGGCTCATCCGACAAATCAAATGTGCCGTAATGCATGGGTATAAAGTGAGTCGCGTTGAGGTCGGTAAAGGCTTTCAGGGCATCGGCAGGCGACTGATGATTGGGGGCCATAAACCAGGCTGGTTCATACGCACCTATCCCCAGAATGGCATAATCAAACGTACCGAATACCGTAGCTAACTGCTGGTAATGAACATCGTAACCGCTATCGCCCCCAAACAGAATCCGGGTAGTGGGGCCTTCAATAACAAACCCGCCCCACAAACGCTGGTTGGAGTCGGTAAGGCCACGTTTGGACCAGTGCCGGGATGGAACAAAGGTTATCTGCACTGGCCGACCGTTCATCGTGTACTGCTGATACCAGCCCGCTTCTTCTACTTTGTCGGACGTAGTGAAACGACGTATCAACGCGCTCATACCCAGCCCGGTCAGATACGTAACGTCAGGATTTTGCTTTGCGAGGAGCTTCAGACTTTTCTCGTCCAGATGGTCCCGATGGTCATGAGAAAGCAGAATATAATCGAGATTCGTAAACCGACGAGCATCAACAGGAAGGGTAGACCGACGTTTAATCGAAAGGATGTCAAAAAATACCGGGTCGGTCAGTAGTTGGATGCCGTTCAGGCGGATGTAAAATGTACTATGTCCCAGCCAGACAAGTACGTCATCGCTCCCCGTAAGCCAGGAATCATCCGTAAGCACATCAGGGTTCCAGACTTCGGCTTTTTTGTCTTTTTTGAAAGGGTTTCGTTGCAGTTGCCACCGGAGCACTTCCGAAAATTTAGGATTAAATGGGTGCGTGAGGTTCATAAACCGGCCTTCCTCGTCAACCGGTGTGCCTTGCCATCCTTCAGGCACGTTTACTGTTTTTAACTGCGGATTGCCCTGATACCCTTTCCTGTTGTTTGTCATTATGTTCAGTTTCTTATCCGGTGACCGAATGCTGACTTGTTGTAACGCAGACGGTCCGCCGTTGCGGTGGGAATCCACGATACAACAAGTTTATTTTATAGCAACGAGTTAGCCATTTTATCCGTTTCAAAAACTGCTCCAGTGAGTCGTTCACTGCCGGTCCAGAGGTCATTCCATAAGACTTTATTATAACTATCTGCCGACGAGATTTTTTGTTTGGGACCTTCGTAATAGTTGCCGCTAACGCCATTAATCGCTGGGTCAGTCAGCAACTTACTAAAGTTTCTGGCTGAGGTTTTTACGGAATATACCCCATCAAAAAGCCGAAGTGCGGGCATGATATTTTTCCACGCCCAGATTTCTACCGCACTGCCTTCTCGGGCTAATTCCGTTCCGGGCATCAGGCCGGGGTCGAACAGATTTACGGTTATACCACTACGTTGCTTTCGTAACCGGGCATTAAGTTCGTACCCAAAAAATAGAACACACAACTTGGAGGTGGAATAGCGTACATAGCCCCGGCTTTTTTCAGGATAATCTGAAAAGCTGTCGGATGCGGATACTTGCTGCCAGCCTGTGTAATTAGCCGGGGGAATGCCAAACAGGGAGCCCTGCCAGATAGCCGGTTTAAAATGGGTGCCGCTGCTGACCAGCACGATTCTGCCGGATGTTTTATTGATCGATGGCAGGAGCAGATTTGTGAGCAGGAAATGGCCTAAATGATTGACACCAAACGTTTTCTCGAACCCGTCTGTCGTTGCCTGCGAGCCTTTGGCAATCTGTAAGCCTGCGTTGCACGCCAACACATCGATGGTTTTTGTACGGTCGAGAACGGCTTTTGCAAAGCTGCGTATTGATTCAAATGATGACAGGTCCAGCGACAGTGATTGTATAGCCGGATTGCCGGAAAGCCTCTGCAATTCATCGACTGCAGTCCGAGCTTTATCCTGATTCCGGCATCCCAGTATCAGCGTATTATTTTTATCCTGAGCCAGTAGTTTGGCTGTTTCAAAGCCCAAGCCCGAGTTGCCGCCGGTAATAACGATTGTTTTCATGTCAATTGCTGTTTATCTGATTTTGAATCAAAAGTCAGCAATCGCTTTGGCGATTAATTTGTCATTTGGCAAATAATGAAATCAACTCTTTTTTCTGATCCGGCTGAGCGATGATTGCGTAATGCCTAAGTAAGAAGCCAGTAAGGATAACGGGACTCGATTCGCCAGACGCGGGAATTTTTCCAGGAAATGGTGGTAGCGGGTTGTTGCATCTTCGGCCAGCATCGGACTGATCCGATTGACCTTATCGAGTAAACCTTTGGCCGTAATCTTGTTCAGAATAGCATCCCAATCGATAATTGTAGCCGACAAATCGGCCATGTCATCCCGGCTAAAAACGAGTAATCGGCAGTCGGTCACGGCCTGTATGTATTCAGAGGACGGGATTTTGTTATTGTAACTATTTAAATCAACCGCAAAGTTGTCTTCGTCGATAAAGTAGCGCGTAATCTCGTCCCCTTTGTTGTTGTAATAGCAAACGCGCAAAACACCCTCACTGATAAAAGCTATCTGCCGGGCGATATGGCCAGCTTCTGAAAAATACTCCCCTTTTTTTAGCGTAGTTTCTTTCGCTCTGAGTTTGACAAGGTCGATTTGTTGCTGAGTAAGGTAGCCGAACCTAAGCAGGTAATTAATTAATGCATCCATGCCCGCAAGTTGCTAAAGGTCTTCTACATAAAAATTGTCAAATGGCAAATAAGTTGACGTAAACACACATGATTAACACTCAGTGAGCAACGAATCACCAAAATTGTTTTTATAGTAGTATATAGACTTGGTAGATAAACAATATAAATTGGAACTATATTCAGATATATCTTGATTTTTAGGGCACAAAAAGAGATTTGTGTAAAAACGTGCAAAAATGATTCGTGATTTATGAATAGGAATATATTTAGAATGACGGAATGTAAGTATTATTGTATGCCTCCATCTGTCAGGCTCCGCTCA
>JANPJE010000494.1:0-5713 GCA_031425355.1 Spirosoma sp.
GCCAGATGCTGTAGAAGGCAAATTAGCGGCAGTGCTGGCGGCTTATCTGCTGGAAAATACGAAGCCAAAAAGTAGTGGCGCAGTTTCAGTACCAGACCGTCGGACTGTCAGCAAGTGGAAAGCCAACCGGCTCGGGTGAAATGTATCACTCCACCACTACTTTCCGGCTCTCGCTAACACCACTTTTCGTTATGGTTTGCAGGACATAAATACCCGCCGGTAGTCCCGTCAACGGTACGTTAATCTCCGTGCTGTCGAGTTTCGATTGGGCGAGCACTGTTTTTCCCAACGGGTTAATCAACCGGAACGATGCGATGGATTCTGGACTCGTAAACGTCAGCGTTGACTGGGCCGGATTCGGAAATATACGGATCGTTACGTCTAATTTCTGCCGGGCTGACACAACGGTTGAATACGCGACACTACCATCCAGATCGACCATTTTCAGTCGGTAATAATAGTAGAGATTCGGTTGTATCGTTACGTCCCGATGGATGTATTCGCCACCGGTCGCGTCAGCTTTTGGCGTGATGGTCGTGAGGTAGTCGAAACGATCTCTGGGATCGAGGGTGCGTTCCAGTTCAAAATGTTCAAAATTGGTTTCGGCGGATGTCTTCCAGTTCAGAACAATAGCCTGCTCCTGCCCTACAGCCGTAAACGTTGCCAGCGTAACCGGCAACGAGCACAGCAAAACCGAGATTGTCGCCTGCCCCGACTGCCCGCCCTGCGTATCATTAATTGTGTATTTAACAGACGAGCGCATAAAACCAGCTACCGGAACAAACGTAACGACGCCCGTTGTGGTGTTCACCGTGTACGTTCCCTGCCCGGCAATAGTCACTGACGTTACGGCCGAACCGCTTACCGGATCAACCAAACGCACGGAGGCTGGGGCCAACGGAAAACTTCCCGCACCATCATTGGTCGCTACAGTCAACGAAATAGGCGTTGTATCGGTCAAACCACAGGCCTGATCGTTGTTAGCTGATGGCAGAATTACCTGATTGGGGCAACGTGCGCCATCGCCCGGGCTTTTGCCGGCCAGACTGGTCGAAAACAAGGTCGCTACAATGGGTGAGGCTGGCGTGTTGGGCGTAGCAATTTTGAAGATGCTGCCACTGGCATTATTGCCGATGTACATGTTTCCAAAACTATCCATAAACGCCGTTCCAAACGCCCCCGACTGGCTGGTTAGCCCTGTTACCGGCCCTATCGTTATAACGGTATTGGCAACGGGGTCGTAGCGAACCAGCACTTTTCCAGTAGTTACGCCATAAATTTTCCCATCAATCGGGCTGATTGCCCAGTCATTTAATCCGCTCAGTGCACTGGCAGCCGTACCACTCAGGCGCGTCTGGGCTACTAAATAATTAGCGGATGCCGGGTTGAGATCAATGGCGACAACACTGCCCGAACCAAACAGATATAAAACTCCGTTCGCGCTTACGTCGCCGGTTGCGTAGGCTCCCGATGTGCTCAGACCTGAAACAGTAAGAAGTTGTACTTCTCCATTGCTACCCAAACGTGCAATCTGGTTTGTGTTGTAGCGATAACCGTACAAAAAATTGTCGACCACGTTGTAGCCAAATCCATTCAGAAATCGGTTTGGTTCGGGCAATACACCCGCCTTAATCAGCGTAGACGTACCATCGGATAAATTGAAGGAGAAGAAACTGGTTACGTTACCGTTGGCATTGGTTGTTGGGTTAGTCAATATATAACCAAGCCCATTGGCGCAATCGAACGGTGTAGGTGACTGAGCGAAGGCGATACGAAAAGCAAACGTTAGTAGGGCAGTCAGACAGAAATGCCGAAATATATGGGTTGGTATAATCTGATCATCCGGGTATTGAGTCAATAAACGTTGGCGGTTTTTCATTGTTTACGTTATGTGTACAATTACTATCGTACGTAGATTTATTAGTTTCTGCCTCTCAAATTACAGGCCGTAGATTATACATTTAAACGTTTCAACGATCAAAAGGTCACATCAAAACCCTACCCTTACCTCCTGCCGCTCGCCCGAAACGGTTTGCTCGTCGAGGTTGAAGATATCAGCGAGGGTCATGGGCTGGTCAGTGCGGAAGTCGGTGCCGAGGTGAGAGAGTAACGTATTGGCTTTGGCAGGTGCGAGTTTGCCAAAAGCATAATCGACCATCAGACGACCTTTCCGGAGTAATGCCTTGTCTAACAGGTGCTTGCTGGCGTTGAACGTAGCAATAACCTGAATGTGCATACAATCGGCCAGCAGACCGTCGGTGAGGTTCAGGATGTTGGAAACGCTGTTGGTATCGCCCCCGGCTTCGCGCGATTGCAGAATCCGTTCGGCATCCTCAATAATCAATACCGATTCTTTATTATCCAGCAAAAACGGGATGATTTCGGGCGAGGTCAGGTAATTGGTCATGTAGGGCGGCAAAATAAGCATGTCCTTTTTGACTAATGAACTGAGGTGCTTGATGTACGTCGTTTTGCCCGTTCCGGGTTCGCCGTGCAGTAAAATCAGGCCCTTGCTTTTGGGCTGACCCAGCAAATTGACCAACCGTTCGTGAACAGCCGGAAAATCGTCGTTGTAATGCAGATCGAGGTCAATATCGGGCGGCAGAATCTCGACGCGCTCGGTGTGAAGCCCACCCAACCCGCTCTGAATCAGATAAATATGCGTCTGATTGTCTTCGTGAACGTATTTATGTTCCTGAAAACCATCCAGCAAACTATGAGCCGACGATTCGTCGCGGTAGTAGCCATACAGCCGAAAAAAGCGGTCTCCCACAAACTCGGCTTTCAAAATCATGCCATCATCATGCTGATAAATCCGCTCAACGGTGTGCCAGCCCTCATCGTTCACACGGGTCGAGTGGTTGATGAGCACGAAGCCCCGATTATCTAAAAGCTCCTGGGCAGAAGGCCTGAAATCATCGTTGAAATGAAGGTAATTCGGATAGGTCCCGAAGGTCTGAACAAAGTGCGGAGCCAGCGGAAACTCGCGGTCGAGGTCGCTGGGGATATATAGATTCTGGATAATAGCTTGGTTAGGCATACTACTGTTGGCCGACAGATAGCGCAACATATCAGCTTCGGAAACCTCATTGTAGGATTTCAATCGGGCGTTGAGTTACGTTTCTACGGGACTAAGTTACCAAAAAAATTTATTGAACGTTCAGAATGCCATTTGCCAGATGGCTAATAGGTGAATTTAAGGCTATTTGGGGAGAATCGGAGCATCACTTCGTGAACACTTTTCTGGTCATACTGCCTGGCGTTGGGGCTTTCGGGCGTTTGCGAATTGAAGACGTAACCCAGCCGGATCGCCTTCGTTAATTGATAGTCAACGAACGCCTGTAGATAATTGGCTTGAATCGGACCGGGACTATTTCGCCGATACGACAAGCCCAGGCCGATTTCTTCGTTGAACCACGCCCGAAGATTTATATCCATGCCCAGCGGTTTATCTGCTATTTTAGAGATGAGCACTGACGGAATCAACACCGTCTCCTCATCCATTTGAATCGGTACGCCAACTTGAAAAAAGACGGGTCGAACAGTTTTGTAAATAAATCGGCCCGTTGCATCGGCTACCTGACCGGTTAATTCGGGGGCAGAAAGTCCGGCAAAAAAGCGATCTGACTGGTAATATACACCTACTCCAACACTGCCAATGGCCCGGTTGATGACCCCCGCCGACGCAACGTCCTGAATGGGTATTACGCTAACGCCACCCTGAACGCCAATGGCTAATCGGGCTAAGGCGGGCAAATTAAATCGGTACGCTACGCTCCCATAAACGCCCGTGTTGGTGAGCAATCCCATGCGGTCGTTTAAGGCCTGAAACCCCAGCCCCACCCGCCCGTTGGCAATGGCCCCATCCGCCGAAACGCTCTGCGTAACCGGCGCGTATCGGACGCTAAGCCATTTTCGCCGAAGAAAAGCGGTCATATGAAAAGACTCCCGACTACCCGCGTACGCCGGGTTGATGCTCAACGGATTCAGCAGGTACTGCGAGTATAAAACTTCTTTTTGCGCCTGAGCGGATCGGCCTGACAGCAGAAGACTAAAGAAAGCGACTAACGAAATGGATAATAAACGCATACGAACGTTGAAAGAAACGAAGTTGCGGGGTTTGGGTTGAAAAACCTAAAAAGTGAAACGCGGAGGTTATAGAGAGAAACGGAGTTGCACAGCGAAAAATGAGTCAAAAATCTCTGTGTATCTCCGTTTCTCTCTATAACCTCCGCGTTTAAACCCTTACCCTTTACTCCAACTTCAAAATTTTGATCTCCGTCCGGCGGTTTTGCTGGTGTACTTCTTCGGGGCAGTTCACGCCATCTTTGCATTTGTTGAGCAAGGTGCTTTCGCCATATCCTTTGGCGATGACTCGCTTCGGGGCAACGCCTTTTGCCTTCAGATACGCTACCGCCGATTTGGCCCGGTTGCCCGACAGGGTTTTGTTATACGTAGCGGTTGCCCGGCTGTCGGTATGCGAGCGCATTTCGATGGTCATGGCCGGGTATTTAGCCAATAGTGCCACCACTTTATCTAACTCGGCAGCGGCATCGGGGCGAATCGTCGCTTTGTTGAGATCGTAATAGATGTTATCAATTTTAACAACATCGCCTTTTTTAAACATGAACAGATCGGTTGAGCCAACGCCTTCTTTGTCGACATGCGCACCCGTCGTCCCCATTTTATCTTTTATGGCTTCGAATGAGTAGGCACAGCCCGTTTTCACGGTAAATTCATAGTCACCATGCGGTCCCGAAAGGGTTTCCTGAGACGTACCATCGCACTCGTTGATCGAAATAATCTTTGCATTCGCAATGGGTTTCCGGTCGGTTTGAGCCATCACGCAGCCGTGCAGAACGGTGGTAGCCGGTTTTGCGGGAACGGTGGGTTTGTCAAGCATAATTTCCAAACTGGACGGATGATCGTCGGACAGGTATTTGGTCGAGAAACCAACTTTATTATCCAGATAACCCTCCCGACTGGCCAGAAACTTGACATCGCTATCGACATTCAGGCAAATCCGCACGAGGCCGTCCGCATCCGTCTTCAACTCTTTCTGTTTGTCATTGGCCGCGTTATCCAGCGCAATAGACGTATTGGCGAGCGGTTCTTTTGAAATCGCGTCGATCACGCTCAGGGTCAGTTCACGGCAGGGGTACAGCGAACCTTCGCGGGTGAACCGATACACATCATCGTCGGCCCCGCCGTTTTTGCGGTTGCTGCTGAAATAACCCGTGCTCCGGTCACCATCGGTTACAATCCCGAAATCGTCGCCCGGCGAATTGAGCGGCTCGCCCAAATTACGGACCATGCTTCCCTGCTGACCATCGGGAGAAAGCTGCGCACAAAACATATCCAGACCACCCAGACCGGGACGACCGTCGGACGCGAAGTAGAGGTTGCTTTTCTCGTCCACAAACGGGAAGAGTTCGTTCCCTTTCGAGTTCACATCTTTACCAAGGTTTACGGGTTCACTCCATTTTCCGTTTGCCCATTTTGATACGTACACATCGGTGCCGCCAAACCCGCCCGGCCGGTCAGATGAGAAGTAGAGCAACTGATCCGGTTCGCCATGTTGACCTTTGGAAAGAGCCGGATGACCCGTCGAGAATTCGTCGCTGTTGAACGGCAATTCCTCGGCTTTGCTCCAGATTCCGTTTATCTGTGTGGCCGTGTACAGTTTGAGTTTGTTGACGCCATCACTGCTTTC
>JANPJE010000495.1:0-12469 GCA_031425355.1 Spirosoma sp.
GCCAGCGACAGCACCATAATACCGATGCCGAGACCCCAGGTAATTTGTTCGAGCAGATCGGTCGTTTTCTTAACTCCCATGAGTTGGTTAGACCCCAGGCCGCCAAATTCGCCGGTTAGTCCCCCGCCTTTTGAGTTCTGAATCAACACGATCAGGATCAGCAGAACGGTGAAAATACAAATGATGACAATAAGTGCCGTTAACATGAAATCTGTGGTCACCGGAACGCCGGTGCGTTAAACAGTTAAGAGTAAATAAGTTTTAGCTAAGTAAGAGTGGCTTCACGATTCCCTCGGTTCTCCGTCCGCACTCGTTAATTCGCTTATTTTTGCCGCAAAGTACGCCTTTTTCTCTGGATTTTTCGCCATTAACTTCTCATAGATTTCGCGGGCTTTGTCCGTTTTTCCCTGTTTCTCCAGAATTTTGGCGAAACTTTCGGTCACTAAACCGCCCCCAACGGGTTTGTTACGTTTGGTCAGATCTTCCTGATTGAGGGGTTGGTCAGACTTGGTCCGAACGGGTGAAATACGAGGTTCTTTTTTAATAAAACTGTCAATCAGGTCTAATTGGCGTTTCCGCTCAATATCGGCGGGTGAGGGTGCCGTCTCAACATGAACGGGTTCGATACTATGCGCGAGGTCGTTTTGCAGGTTCGTTTCGGCCAGCGTCGGATCTTCAGGTGTGGGTATCGTTACAATAGAAGCCGGTTGGTCCTGGCCAGGTAGCCTCAGAAGCGATAATTTGGGAAAACCGTCGCTTAACCCCACTCTCGACTTAAAAAGGGCATAGCTCTCCTGTTGATAATCGTCGGGGATGGGTACGTGTTTGGCTGACAACTCATTTAGCTTGGTGAGCAGATTTGCTGACCATTGAAACTCATTATCAATCAGTTTCCGCAGCGCATTCCGACTCAGCGCATGGGCGGCTGCCTGCCGGACGTACGAAATAGCCTGACCCCGCCGATGCACCGACGCAGCTTTCGCCGTTAACGTATGCAGCGACTGGCAGTATGGATAAGCGGACAGACTTTCCTCCAACTGCACAAAATCAGTAGGTGCAAGGTCATCGGGATGAGTGACCCAATACGAAAACGTTTCTTTATCGAGGGTAAGCATGGGCCGAAAGTAATGATGAATGATGACGGGGCCGCCCGCGCGGCTATAAATTATGAGTGTGAAAGAAAAAAGTGCAATTCACAATTCATTTACCAGTCGGCGGCAGTTTTATTAAATATGTCGAGGACAATCTGGTCCAGAATTTTGGGCACTAATCGACTTTCGTTCTGGCTAAGGGTTTGGCCCTGCGGGAAATCCTGGTAAAAGGAGAACGACTGCTCAAAATTTTTGGTCTCGTCTTTGTTGTTATAAAACCGGGCTAATACTGTGATTTGCAGCCGGTTAACGCCCGCCTGATCCTGTGCCGTCGGAGCTACCGCCAGCAGGTCATAACCCGTGATATTTCCCTCCAGCACCATGTCGCCATTGTTGGGTATGACTTTCAGGTTGGTGTATCGCTGGTAGTATTCTTTCAGTTTTTCGTTGAATGTCAGCGGCAAGTTAGCTGGCCCGCCCGCCGTTGCCAGCGTAAAGTTATTTACCGTAACGGTCTTGATATCAGGCGAAAGCGTCGTTCCGGTGAAGGAATACACTCCGCAGGAGGAAAGAGTGAAAAGTGAAAAGTGAAAGGTGAAGAATAAGGTAAGAAAATACTTCCAGTTGCTACTTTTCACTCTTAACTTTTCACTCTTTATTAAGAATCTATTCTTCGTCAATTTCATACTGTTTTATTTTGCGGTATAACGTTCGTTCGGAAATGCCGAGTGCATGGGCCGCGTATTTTCGTTTGTTGTTGTTGCGCCGAAGAGCTTTCAAAATCATTTCCTTTTCCTGACGTTCGAGCGAGAGCGAGTCGTCCTCTTCGGTTTCGTGGGTCACGTCTTCAACTTCCGTTACGTCGTTGATATCGCCTTCAACGTCATCGAAAATCTGTACGGGCGGGTGGGAGCCGTAGGTTTCTGACGCCGGGGGCTGTGGCACTTCGGGCCTGTGCGTTCCGTTAACGGCTGGTAATAAGCGTGTTGCGTTGCTATCAGCTATTGGTCGGTTGTCACCATCCGGCGAAATGGAATCGAACAGATCTTTATGGGTGTGCATGATGTGACCGCTGTCCTGGCCATTCCCCAGCAGCACATCGCGAACGAGTTTTTTAAGATCATTTACATCCCGGCGCATGTCGAACAATACCTTATACAGCAGTTCGCGCTCCGAAAAATTTTCGGCTCCAGCACTGCCATTCATGTTTGGAAATAGGGCCAGCGTTCGATTCGGTTGCTGCGTTTTAGGCAGGTATTTGGCCAGTGTTTCGGTTTCAACGGGTTTGTTCTGCTCCGATTCGAGGATGGATACCTGCTCGGCAATGTTTTTTAATTGGCGAATATTGCCCGGAAATGGGAAGCTAATCAGCAGTTGTTTAGCTCCTTCGGTCAGTTGCAGGGGTTTAATGCGGTATCGCTCGGCAAAGTCGGTGGTGAATTTGCGGAACAGCAGTTCAATGTCGGTGCCGCGTTCGCGCAGGGGCGGCACGAAAATGGGCACCGTGTTGAGCCGGTAATACAAATCTTCCCGAAACTTGCCTTTATCAACGGCGTCCATCAGGTTGACGTTGGTGGCAGCAACGACCCGCACGTCGGTTTTTTGGGTTTTGGACGAACCCACGCGGATAAACTCGCCGTTTTCGAGTACGCGCAGCAGCCGAGCCTGCGTACCAAGTGGCATCTCGCCAATCTCATCCAAGAAAATAGTACCTCCATTGGTCGTCTCGAAATACCCTTTGCGGGAATCAACGGCTCCCGTAAATGACCCTTTTTCGTGCCCAAACAACTCTGAGTCGATGGTTCCTTCGGGAATAGCCCCGCAGTTGATGGCAATAAACTGGCCGTGTTTGCGGGCACTCAGGCTATGAATAATCTTCGAGAACGATTCTTTCCCGCTGCCACTTTCGCCCGTTATCAGCACGGTCAGGTCAGTCGCCGACACCTGCATCGCTACGTTGATGGCGTAGTTGAGGGCAGGGGCGTTACCGATAATCCCAAAGCGTTGCTTAACGGACTGTATTTCCTGTTGATTCATAAAAGGTCATTTATTGTCAGAAATAGTCAAACATTGTCAGGCAACAGTCAGAAAGTTGTATGACCCGACAACCTTGACAATACCTGACTATTTACTGACTAAATTACTTCTCCTCGCAGCGTGGCGGATGAGCATTCAGTTACTAACACATTGACGTACTTGCCTTTCTGGTGATTTCCTCTCGGAAAAACGACCGTTTTGTTCTGGTCACTCCGGCCACTCAAAAAGTCGTCGGAACGTTTGGATGGACCTTCGATTAGTACCCGCTGCACCTGCCCGATATGGCGTTGATTCCGTTCGGCAGAGTACATTAATTGGCGGGCAATGATCTCACTGAGCCGCCGTTTCTTCACTTCTTCCGAAATGTCGTCGGGATATTTTTTTGCCGCCAGCGTACCGGGGCGTTCCGAGTAGGCAAACATGTAGGCGTAGTCGTAGCGCACATACTCCATGAGCGATAGTGACTCCTGGTGCTCTTCTTCGGTTTCGGAGCAGAACCCCGAAATCATATCGGTCGAGACACCACAATCCTGCCCCAGAATCTCCCGAATCCGGTCAATTTTGCCGATATACCAGTCCCGGTCGTATGTTCGGTTCATCAGCTTCAGTACCCGGCTGCTGCCACTTTGAGCAGGCAGGTGAATGTACTTGCAGATGTTGTCATAGCGGGCCATTGTGTGCAGTACGTCGTCGGTAATATCTTTCGGGTGTGATGTTGAAAAGCGCACCCGCAGATCGGGATGAATCTGCGCCACCATTTCGAGGAGGTGGGCGAAGGTGACAATGGAGGGAGGAAAGGAGCTGTCATTCGATTCCTTTTCACCTTTCTTCCTTTCCTCCTTTTCTCCTTCCTCCCATTTGTATGAGTCCACATTCTGCCCCAGCAACGTTACCTCGCGATAGCCACGGTCGAACAAATCCCGCGCTTCGCGGACGATGCTGTAGGGGTCGCGGCTACGTTCGCGGCCTCGGGTGAACGGCACAACGCAGAAACTGCACATGTTGTCGCAGCCGCGCATGATGGAAACAAGTGCTGTTACGCCATTGGAATTCAGTCGGATTGGCGAAATGTCGGCGTAGGTTTCTTCACGTGATAGAAACACGTTCACCGCTTTTTGTCCCGAATCGGCTTCTTCAACCAACTTCGGAATATCGCGGTAGGCATCGGGACCAGCCACAATATCAACCACTTTTTCTTCCTCCAACAGATTGGTTTTCAGCCGTTCGGCCATACAGCCGAGCACGCCAACGAGCAGTCCGGGTTTCAGGCGTTTCAGCCCCGTGAGGTGTTTAAGCCGGTGGCGGACTTTCTGTTCGGCATTGTCGCGGATGGCGCAGGTATTCAGAAAAATTACGTCAGCATCGGTAGCCGACGACGTAGTGGCATAACCCGCGTCACGCATCACGGCTGCCACAATTTCGCTATCGGCGAAGTTCATCTGGCAACCATAACTTTCGATATAAAGCCGTTTTTTGCCCACTGCCCATTCATCTTCCGACAGGCGGGGAAGGTCGATTTGCTCTTTGTCGTCGGGTTGAAGTATGGTTAGTTCGGGAATGAGCGTCATAATAGTCAATGAATTAGTACGTCGATAGCGCTGACGTATCGACGGCTATCGAACGAATCACAAAATTACGAAGAAAGCCCCGATTAAGCTGTCATTTTGGCAGGATTCGATTGTTAAAAAGTATTAAGTTTGAGGTTTACGGTTTGATGTTTGTGGTTTCCCGCCGGGACTGATGCGCCAGTAATACTCGTGCGTCAGCCAACTACAACCGTAGCGACGGACCGCTACAAACTACAAACCGTAAACCTAAAAAGGATAGCCAATGCCGAAGTTGACAATTAGCGGATTGGCCCCGCTCGACAATCGCTTGAGCGAAAACTCGGGTAGAAGAAACCGCTTGTCCACCAATTGATTCTCGCTGTCGGTGTACCGACGTGCGGGGTCCCACACTTTAATGCCCCCGTCGAAACGAATAATGAAAAAGGAAAAATCGAGACGAAGTCCAACGCCCGTGCCCACGGCAATTTGAGGGATAAACGAATTGAACCGGAAAATTCCCTGCGAACTGCCGGTGCTGTAAGGCAATCGCCAGACGTTGCCCGCGTCAATGAAAAAGGCTCCATTTATATCGGCAAACCCTAATCGGAACAAGCGGCCCCGCAACTCGACCGAGCCTTCCAGCAGAAAGTCGCCCGGCTTCTCGAAGGTGTATAAAAATTGCTCTAATCGAGTGGAGTCAGGATTGAAGGCCGGTCCATTGGGGTTGGTAGAGGACGGCTGGGGGTATTCAGCACCTGGGCCTAACCGGCGGGGAAGCCATGCCCGGATGCTGTTACTGCCGCCCGCAAAAAACAGTTTTTCGTACGGTGCCGTCCGACCCGGACCGTAGCCAAACACCAGACCGGTATTGATCCGAAACGCCAGAGTCGTATGGGGACGTAGTGGAATATACCGCCGAAAATCGACGTTGAAACGGAGATATTTGTAGTACTGCAAACCCGTAGAATCGGTGGGGGTGCTGAAAATTCGGCGTAACTGCGGTTCCGAAAACAGATTCAGCGTGGTTCCACCCGATTCGACCACCGTGCGCAGGAAATTAGCCCGGCGGTTCTCCCCAACCGTATTGGTATTGTAGGTGTAGGCGAAACTAACACCCGACGCAAACGACCGCCGGAAACTAAGCCCAATGGTGCTCCCCAGGTTTTCCTGCGCTTTTAGTTGCTCCTTAAAGGCATCGCTAACGGCCCGATTAAGGCCATCGCCTGCGTTAATCAGGTTGATGTCGGCGATCAGAAAACTGAACTGTTTAGCGGGCGTAGGCTGCCAGTTGTAGGCCATTGTGGCCCGCAAAAGTGATCGCCGGAAGTCGGGCCGGAAGGTATTGTTGAAACTTAAACTGACCTGTGTGCGGGGATTATCGCGGTTGAACCGAAACCGCAAACGGCCCGGAAAGAGGATTTGCGGGAATATAAGTGAACTGCTGAGGCCCAGCTCCTGAGACGTATAAACGTCCCGATTGTTGCTTATGCCGGTTATAAAGCCCGTTTGCGCTTCCACACCGTACCGAACGGTTGTTTCAAAGGTTTCCAGCCCGCCAAACAGGTTCCGCACCCGAAAAACCAGGCTGCCAAACCCACCCGGATAGCCCTGTCCCTGATACAGCACCGTAACGCCCCCTTCGGCAGTCGCTTCGTACTTATCCAGGGGTGTGGCGGTGATGAGAGTCCGCAACTGCCGGTTGGTGGTGTCGGTAAAGTTGAGGTTGACGAACTTGAATTGATTCAGCAAAAATAGTTGCCGTTGCGTATCGCGGTAGTTGGTCTGGTTATAGAGTTGACCTTGCCGAAGCAGAATTTTCGAGTCTAACAATCGGGTTGAAATATCGCGCCCGCCCAGCAGGTACGTAATGCCGTCATGCCTGACCGTATCCAGACCGAAGGCAGCAGCGGAGGGCTGGCTGGCATCGGCAGCAATGCGTACCTCTACATCGCCGATGTGGTAAATTGGATGGGCAGACTGACCTGTCGGGTTCACGATTTGCAGCGTTACGTCAACATTTCGCCGGGTTGTATCACCGGGTTCGAGCCGGTCAAAAGCCCGACGGTCGTTGCCCCGCCGAACGGTATCGACGTCCGTAGCGCGGATATATTGCCGGGAAAAAGCGTAATAGCCCTGATCGCGTAGGAGGCTTTCGATACGTACCCGTTCACCCGACATATTCTCGAAATCGAAACGGTCGCCGGTTTTGAGTCGCGATTTATCGAACGACTGCCGAACAATGGAGTCGATGCGGGCGTCGGCAATTTCGTAGACGATATTTCGCAGATAGAACCCGGCATTTTCGGCAATCAGGTAATTGACACGCACCTGGCTTCGGCGCAGCGTATCGAGCGTATAGTTCGTTTGTGCATTGAAGAACCCCTTGTCCGACAGGTACTTCTGCATTTTTACGGCGTTGGCCTGCGCGTCTTTTTCCGTAAAGTAGGAGGGTGGTTCGCCGAGGTTACGCATGATCCAGTTCCCTTCTTCGGCTTTCTGTCGAAGACGTTTCAGTTGGCGACCATAGCGCCGGTTCAGCCGCTTTAACTCCTGCGGTTGACTGGCCAATAGCTGGCTTTGCTGTTCAAATTCGTTAGTTTTGGCCTGCAATTCGCGCAACGCTCTATCGCGATCATACCGACGCTGACCAAGCCGGTACAGCCACAACTGGGGCGTAATGGGTAATGCCAGCAGTCGGCGGTTTGGCTTTTGCGGAATCAGGCTCAACAGATTTTCGCTTGGGACGGCCTGATTTCCCCGTATTACCTGCGATGTCAGTATGTATTGGTTGGAACGTAACTGACTGGAACTCAAGCAACCCGACAAAGAAACCACGAGTAGTAGTATGCTTATCCGCGATGTACGCTGTATGATGTATGCTGTATAGCCAACAATCAAATCACACAGCATACAGCCTATATCACCTATTTTTTTCATGCTTTCCAAAAATCAACTTAAATATATTCAATCGCTGCACCAGAAAAAATACCGGCAGCAGCACGGCGCGTTTTTGGTTGAAGGAGCCAAAAGCGTGCAGGAGGTGCTTCAGTCCGATTTTCAGATTGAATTAGTTGTGGCGACCGAAGGATTTTACAAAGAAAACGCTCACCTGACAGACCACCAACGAACACCCGTCGAAATTGCATCGGTGGCCGACCTCGAACGGGCCGGAACGCTCGACAGCAACAACGCAGCTTTAGCTGTAGTGAGAACGAAAGAAAACCGCCCGCTATTGGCTGAACCCGATGAGATCGCCCTGATTTTAGACGACATCCGCGATCCCGGTAATCTCGGTACCATCCTGCGTATTGCCGACTGGTATGGCGTTCGAAAAATTCTCTGTTCCGAAACCACCGCTGATGTCTATAATCCCAAAGTTATTTCGGCCAGCAAAGGCTCTTTCACGCGGGTGAACTGGTGGTATGGCGACGTAGTGCAGTTTCTAAGTCAGCAAAGTAGCTCAACCCAGTCAGTGTACGGGGCCTTTCTGGACGGCGATGATGTGCACACGATGCCGTTTCGCCGGTCGGGTTACCTAATCATGGGCAACGAATCGAACGGCATCCGGCCTGAAACGGCTCAGTACGTTACCCGGCGAGTCACTATCCCGCGCTATGGCGATGCCGAGTCGTTGAATGTGGGCATTGCAACGGCGGTGCTGCTGGATAACTGGCGGAGGACCACCTCACATAAATGAACTCATCGCCGATTCATTGGCCAGTTCTTCGGCATGTTCTTTGCCCAGATACCGGTCGATGAAGTAGTGCGCTACGTAGAGCAATGGTGTCAGCATAATGGCCGTAGTCGCTTTATAGAGGTAATTGATGATGCCTACCGCCAGCACCTGCGCCAGCGACCAGTTGCCGAACACATAAAACGCAATTCCCAGCACGACAAACGAATCGACCAACTGCGAAATAAGCGTCGAGCCAGTTGCACGGAGCCATATCTTGCGGCTTCCCGTAATGTTGCGCAGGTATTGAAACACGTACGCATCGAGAATTTGGCCAATCAGGAAAGCAGTTAATGAGCCGATGATAATGCCTAATCCCTGCCGGAAAATCATCTGAAACGCATTGTTGATGTTGATGGCGTTACCGGCTGCATCTTTGGCGTTCACGTTGAGCCAGAACTGGGCGGGTGGCAGGGTCGTTACAACGTAAATAATCAGAAAACTATACGCCACAAATCCGGCCGTGAGAAACGAGATACGCCGGACGCCCGCCTTGCCAAAATATTCGTTGATAATATCGGACGTAATGAATACGAACGGCCAGATAACCGCCCCCGCCGTGAGGTTGAAGTCCAGAATGAAGTCGCTAAAGAGGTGAATCTGCGCGGGTTTTGTACCAATCAGCGTTTCACCCGAAAAGATTTTGACACCGATAATTTCGGCGATGAGCGCGTTGGTCAGAAAGACGGCACTCAGGAAAATGTACAGATTGGTGCGCTTGTTAGTGAATGAGGAGGGCATAGCAGGTTAGTTGTAAGTGGTAAGTCAGTAAGTCAGTGGTAAATCGGTAAGTCAGTAAGTGGCTGACACATGAACAACATCTGCCTCAGCCACTTACTGACTTACAACTTACCACTTTTTCATTTTCGCTTATACACCCCCGCCGTAGCTGTTTTTTCGTACCGAAGAGCCAGGGCCGGAGCGCGTTGGAACAACTTTTCGACGACGTTCTCCCGGTCGATAATGTAATCGGGCGGATCTTGTCGGAAATGGTCAAATACGTTGATGACCGATTCGTAATTGTCTAAATTTTTAAGGTCGTACTTCGCCAGATCCCAGTTCAGGTAAGGCGTTGCCAGACGGTTTTGCCGGTAAGCGCTCAGGTCTTCGCCGATAATGAGCACGCGTTGGTTAGTGATGTTGTCGGGCAGGGGTGACGGCTGCACCTGCAAACTACTCAATCGCCCCAGTTCGGCACCCGGAATTAGTCCCAGCGCACCCTGATAAAATAAAAGCAGCATCAGGCCAAAGGCGAATAGAAAAGCCAGCTCGGCCATCCATGCCTTTCGGATATTTTCAAAATAATAGTGAGCAAAATACGCCATTGGTGGCACAAAACTCAGAAACACCATCGGGGCCAGAAACGGCATCAGGGCAATAGTGAGGACGGCAGTAACGAACCAGATCGCCATGATTTGCTGCACCCGCTGCTGGAAATTTACGAACCGCCCCGCCCGGTTGAACAAGCTCAAAAAGCCCAGCACGCCCAACCCCAGCGGAATAATGAGTGAAGCGATCAGCGACTGAAAATCGGACAATGAATACTGCCGAACCCGAAATACCGACGCCAGCAGGTTCCGGTTAAAATCGTCGAGGCTGTCGAAGAGGTAATAAAAAAGCACCGTCGCGGCAAACGGAAACAGAAACCCAAAGAGGGATAACGAGTACTGCCGGAACGTAGCACCCGTATAAAACAGCAGCGACAGGATGGCCCACAAAATGAACAGGGCCGAAGGCAGGTAAAACAGAGCGGCAAGGCCTATGTAAAACCCCACCTCAAAGACCTCGTCGGTGGCCCCCCGCCGGTCCATCTGCTTAATCAACGTACCGAATGCCAGCAGCAAAAAACTCGTGGACATCAGCACCGGCGAGAGTGTCAGGCAGTCGAACGAGAGGTGCATAAACAGCATATAAATCAGGCCCGGCCAGAACGTCCGGTCCGGATAGACATCGCGGTTGTTGGTGAGGTAGTTGAAATAAACGATTTGAAAAACCGATACCAGCGTGGCGGCTCCGTGCAACACCAGCGACGAGCGGCCAAACAATGCATCGAGACTCCAATAAACCAGTGCCGACAGCGGACTGACGCTATCCCATATGTCGCGGTAAAGCAAATTGCCTTGACTCATCTGCTCGCCCACAATCATCCAGTTCAGTTCCGGAATCAGCAGTGGCAGCGGATGCAGCAGCAGCGGCAACCGGATAAGCAGCAGTAACCCCAGCAAACTGACGTATTGGTAAGGATAGTACGATTGAAAGAAACGTAGCAAAGTAGTATTCAGTAAGGCAACCGGACGAACGAACGGCCCGATTGTCAGGTAAAATTACGGGCAATTTCGGCAGAACGGAAAAATGGGCGGATATTTGCAGAATAGAGGTTCGGACGTGCGTAAACCATTCGTTCGTTCGGACCGTTCAGGTTAGTACCAAGTACCGATAGTATGGAATCGAAACGACAGCAAAAAGTATCCCGGCAGCTACAGAGAGATTTAAGCGAAATCTTTCAGCGCGACGTACCGCACTTGTTCAATGGTGCCTTCATCACTGTCACGAGCGTACGCATATCGCCCGATTTGAGCGTAGCGCGGGTGTATCTGAGTTTTCTGGCGACAAAAAATAAGCAGATGTTGCTGGAATCCATTCAGGAAAAAGGCAAAGTTCTCCGGCAGAATCTCGGCGACCGCGTCCGGCATCAACTACGTATCGTTCCCGAACTGCATTTCTTTCTGGACGACACCGCCGACTACGCCGACAAAATGGACAAACTTTTCTCCGGCCTTGAGATCCCACCTGCCCCGGCGGAGGACGACGAATAGTTGACCGGTTAATTAGTTGATTGGTTGAATAGTTGACTGATTCATTCAACCAATTAACCAGTCAACTATTCAACCAATCAACCCTTATTGCATGAACCTCCCCGCCTGGATTGCCCGCCGGTATTTTTTCTCCCGCAAAAAACGTAGTTTCATTAGTTGGCTGTCTATTTTGTCGATGCTCGGTGTGGGTGTTGGCACGATGGCGTTGGTGGTGGTGCTGTCGGTTTTTAACGGGATGGAGGAACTGAATCGTCAGATTTTCAAGACTTTCGAGGCCGATATGACCGTTGCTCCGAAGGAAGGAAAGCGGTTTTTGGCTCCGACCGACCTGCTCACCCGACTTCGCCAAACGCCCGGCGTTGGTCTGCTGACACCCATCGCTCAGGACAATGCCCTCGCCCGGTATGGCTCCGCCCAGACCGTTGTGCGACTCAAAGGCGTAGATGACAACTACCTGCAACGGCAGCAACTCGATTCGGCCATGCTCGAAGGAAAGATGCTGCTACGTCGGGATGGGGTCAATTACGCGATTGTGGCGGATGGCGTTCGCAACGACCTGACCATTTCGCCGGTCGATATTCTAACGCCTTTAGAGATTCTATATCCCCAGAGCGGGCAGGTGTTCAGTGTGCTCAATCCGGACGCGTTTAACCGCGAAGCTCTGACCGTCTCGGGCGTATTTTTCATCGAATCGAAGTACGATAACTTCGTGCTGGCCCCCATCACCACCGCCCGGACGCTGTTCGGCTATCAGCCTAATGAAGTCACCAGTATCGAAATTCAGCTTCGGCCCGGTACCGACGAAAATAAGGCGAAACGGGCTTTGCAGGACGTGGTGGGCGAAGAGCTAACTGTACAAAGCCGTGATGATCTGAACGTTGACCTTTACCGGGCCATCCGCGTCGAGAAATTATTTGTGGCCTTAACCTTATCGTTCATTATTCTGATTGCCTCGATCAATATTTTCTTTTCCCTGTCGATGCTGGTGATCGAGAAGAAAGATGACATTCGGATTCTTTACGCATTGGGAGCTACGAGGTCGATGGTGCGTCGAATCTTCCTGACCGAAGGCGCCATCATTGCGCTCACCGGGGCCATTGCCGGACTGGTATTGGGCGTCGGGCTTTGCGTAGCGCAGGAGAGCTACGGGTTTGTTCGCATGGGCATGGTAAGCTCCATCGTAGACGCTTATCCCGTCCGGCTCGATACCCGAGATATTCTGCTGACGGGTGTTTTAACTATTGT
>JANPJE010000496.1:0-4341 GCA_031425355.1 Spirosoma sp.
GGGGTGATGGACGGGGCAATTTTTCGGCTGTTTCCAAACAACAGTCTGGTTTTCAACTAACCGGCGACGTGCGGAGCGTATTATCCGTGGGGAATACACTGCTTTTTGGTATCAATCAGCAGGCTGTGCGGTCGTATCAGCCGGTTAAGCCATCGGGAATTAATAATCCGTAACCGTACCGGCATTGACCGACGCATTCAGTCAATGCCGGTACGGTTACAGGTTAATTCTGTATTCAATAAATTTGGCGTCATTCACTTCGGCTGCGTGAGTGGCTGCTATAAACTGATCAAACTCGCCGTCTGACAGTACGTCTCTTAGTTTTCCTTCGTTCGTCTGGTCTTTCCAGGTCTGCCAGTCTCCTACCACAAAAGTGCGTTCGCGGGTTCTGTCTTTAAGCCGTTGAAGCAGGGCACTGTGCGGGATGGAAGGCCATTGTTGTTTTAGGTTGGGGGGATTTTTTTTGTCTTTCACCATCACCTTCTCGAACGTCACCATTGCCACCAGGTCGGGGTGGGTCATTTTTTCAAGTCCATCTTCGTTCAACGTAGCGTTGTGACTACCGTGGTGTCCCGCTTTATATAACACAGTCTGAGCCAGCAGGTCATCAATTTTCACGTCTTTGTCCTGACCATCTTTACTGACCCGCCAGGAACAGTTTTTCCAGGACTGGAGATTGCCTACCTGCGCGTCGGCTGGAAACAACAGGACTTTACCATTTTCTATGCCTTCAATAGCAATAGCCAGACTTGTGTTGTTGGTTTCTTCATCCAGTTTCAACGCCAGTCCTTCGGCTGCGCCAAGCCAGTCGTTTTCAATGCCACGCCAGGCTTTTGATTTATACGTTGTGTCGAAAAACGCTTTCGCTCCAGGAAATTCATCGGCAAACGGCCCAATCAGTTCGGCTTCATCACCAACCATTTTCGTCGGAACACCTGGAAACATAGGCTGAGAATAGGTCAGACCGCTTCCGGTATCCAGCGCATTCATCAACCCAAATCCCGACGAATTTTTGCCGATCAAACCGCCATTGCCACCCAGATAAAGAACGCCCTTCTCGTTCGACTCCAGCATACTAAATAGGCGGGCATCGGTGGGCGGACCTAATACGTACACCCTCAATCCACTCAGCGGACCCGTGCTGTTTTTTAAAGTAATGGTGTCAGAGCCGGGTTGGCAATACGTTATTTTAGTCTTCGGACTCAGTCCCCGCAATTTATCCATTACATCGGTCGTGCTACGGATAGCTTTCTTTTTCCCGGCTGCCCCCAATCCGGTAGCCGAACCGTTGCCTGTCTCATCCGACTCCGCATCCACCGGGCCGAAAAAATCGAGAAAACCAGCCACTTTTTCGTCCAGATCATCGAGGTCAGGGTTCAGGGCGAAGGTAGATCGGGCGGCTGTCAAGGCGGCAAACTTACGGGCGCGGTCATCGAGGATCGAGCGGCCCGCCACTGGATTTTCGGTCCAGGGGAGCCACAGTTCATTGACTTGAATGGAATCCAGAAAATCTTTGGCATACACAAATCCCGACAGATGATCCCAGTGCTCATGTGTCACCAGAAGATAATCTAAGGTAGGGTTGCTGTCGGCTGGTTTTCCGTCGGTACGTTCCTTAATCAATGTTTCGCGAATATGCCCGGCAACGGCTCTGATCCGGTCCGAGCCATTCTGGGTGCCCATCAATACCCCACAGTCGATGAGCATGTGAGCAACCGGTTGCTGGCCGGTCATGTACGTAAGTAGAAAGCAGTCGCCAAAACCCTGGCAGTACATTCGGATGCGGATAGCGTCAACGGGCGTCATGGTTGGTATGGGATAGTCATTAAATGCGGTGCAGCAAAGCGAAGGGTTCGCCGATGCTGTCGTCTCCTGTTTTCTGCATGTAGTAAGCCGTATCGAAATTGCTCCCGCCCGAAGCGGTATAGTTTCGCTGAAAAGTCTCCCGTTCAGTATCTTCAATGTTTTTGACAATGCTATACTTAAGCGTCTGCGTATCGAGGTCAACGATCAGATTGCAGCCTCCTCTAAATTTAGGTCGTCCATCGGTAGAGTCCGGCCCAGGGTCGAGGTAACGCCATTGCGTTACGGTCAGAATCATATGATTCGTCGATTTCCCATCTTGCTGCACACGGCGCGCCCGGCGAATAGACTCCACCTGAAAACGCAGTTGCTGACATTCTTTGTCGTCCTCATCTTTTCTGATTTTGCTTGATAAACCCGTGATTATCAGCAATTCATCAGTGAATCTTTCATCGTCAAACGCTGCTGCTAACTTATTGTGGAGGTCACGTTTCATGCCGCTCGATCCCTCTGACCCATTCGTTTCAGTGCCTTCCAGAAAATCATATACCTCCTGTCGGTTCAGCAGGTGATCGAATTTGGTTTCCAACTCCTTGCGGAAATGACGGGCCAGATCTTTTACTCGTTCTTCAAGCAGACAGCTTACTTTTAATACAGGATAAGTTAAACTGTCGACCGATAGCGTCCTTATATTATCGGGATAAATACCGCGATGGCGAAAAGCCTCAATGATGGCTGTCCGGTAATCGCGGCTGTCATCCTGCACGATATCCATATCTGCCGTGATGATGGCCCGAAAATAATCGCCGAACGTAATATCCACTGGTGGGCAGTAGTCGAGTGCCCGGATGCACATGGCCAGGATGTGACGGGCCGACTTGGCCGCTTCATCCGCCAATCGGTTCACTAAATCGGGGTGTAGCTCGCCCTGAGGAAGAATCCCGCTGCCGCTGGTCGCGATACGTAACAGGTCGGCCACCCGGCTTTTGTAAATGAGCAGAAAGGCGTCAAAAATCGTTGCAACTAAAATGGCCCCCCGTGCGTGTGGTTTTGTTACGGTGCGGTAGTCGTTGGGATCGGGTTTGATGGGCTCCCATCGCCCGGTTTTTTCGTTCTTCTGGCCGATGGCACTGCGCAGGGCACCGTGGTTGCCAATAGCTTGCCCAAACTCCTGGGCCAGTTCGCCCAGTAAATTCTGACTTTGCAGATTTCCCCGCGTCTGAGCAATTTGGTGCTTGAGTACGTGACTGAACGTAAAGTGCTGAAAAAGAGCGGCAATATCGGCGAACGCTTCGTGAAAGGCCAGCGTATCGGGGTGGGTGGCTTCTACGTAACGCCGATGCATTCCGTCGAGGATTGCGTGCGTTGTTTCGTGAGCGACAATGTCGTGCGAAAGGCAGGTAAACACTATGCCGCCGGGCATCTGGGCTGTTACATCGGTGTCGGTAGCCGGAAAATAACCAAACAATAAGGCTTTTTTTTCGGGGCTGTAATACGCATTGGCTTCGCGGAGTGCGTGTGGATATATCCTGAGTTTCGGTACGTTCTCGCGAATGTACTGAGTTGGCAACCCGGCCTTCTTTATTTCTTCCTGCCGATAAGCCCAGAGAATTCGTCGGCCCAATGCCCGCTCGAAATTCTGAATAGTCGTCATCACCACCGCATACACCATCTGCTGGTGAAATTGCGCGTTCCCTTCCGATGGGGTTAATCCATCCTGAGCCAGAATGTGCGGATCGTCCAGATTAACGGGCGGGTAAAACATCTGACTGGCCGGATCATAATCAACAATCTCGACGTATTCACCCACGGGTCCCGGATCTAACTTCTCCCAAGCGACGCTATACGTAACGGAATCGATCAAAGCCGTGTCCAAACGAACAGACAGACTGGGGTCTATCGAATACCCCCGGAGTTTGCGGAACGCCGGTTTTGGGTAAGGGGAGGTGGTTTGATCGCTCATGGCCAGAGATAATTTACGATGCTAAAGTAGGATGGCCCGGAACGAAAATCAACGGGAGAAATACGGTGTTTTAAGAGAAAATAACGATATTTTGCCGTTGGTCCCGAATTAGTTTCGACCAGGACAATGGGCGATGAGTTTCAATCCTATCCATCTGCTGTCCTTACAAATAAGAATGGTATCCATTTACTCCGTTTCCGAAAATGGCCTGATCGTCAGTGCTGACCAGTGGCCTGAACCACCGCCGGGCGGAATCGTGGTGCCGGATACGGTTTTTCAGGCACTGCGTCAGATCGTCTTTGCCCATGAAGAAGCCGACAGGTTATTAACATTCGGGGTGCAGAAAGGCCGCGAAATCATTCGTATTCGCAACTACGTTGGTTTGTTACCGCTGAATAGCCACACACAACTCGAAATTTTACCGAAAATTGGCGACGGGGAGCGGGCACGGTCATTGTTGCTTTGTATGCTCCGATGTTTGCGGCACAGCCCATTCCGAACTCTCCCCGCAGCCCACACCCGCGCGATTCAGTTGCCTTTGTGGGAGGTGTTTATCACCGCTTTCCTTGATACGG
>JANPJE010000497.1:0-9475 GCA_031425355.1 Spirosoma sp.
CATTGCCAATAGATTAACGAAGTTGAAGGGTTGTATTGACGCCCAGTCCCCAGTAGCCGTAGGAGGTTGTAAGCTGTTTCGAGCCGTTCACAGGTAACCGATAACGCGCCGTGAAAACACCCGAATCGGGCGCGGTTTCCTCTACCGGAACCTTCGTGGATTTTTTTCCATCGAGGCTCACCAACACCCAGCCGGCCTCTACTTTTTTGGGGTCCAGATTAAGAGCCGCAGTCAATTCGAGTATGACATTCTGCCCCGCTTTGGCCGTTTCCAACAGCGTTTTGCCCGCCCCATCCAGCACCCGAATCCGATACGTACCCAGCGGAGAAAACGTGAGCGTAGCCATCCAGCCCCGGTTCGAGATGGCCCAGCCTTCGGTAGCGTAGGCATTTTGGCCAATATGGTCGCCTTTTCCGGCTGTCGAATCGGCGCTTGCTGACAACGTACCTGGCCGAGGAAACTGTGCGTCGAGCGGGGTGCCGTCGAGGGTGCCGCGAACCTTGCCGAGCATGCCGTAGCCGTTGGGATGCGCTTTAGGCCAGCCGTTTTCTACGCCTTCCCAGTAGCCGTTGATCGCCAGTCGTTCGGGGCTTTTGTTGCTCAGATGCGCCCCAACGGGATTCAGGCCAAAGACAAAATTGACCTGCGACCAGCCAATGTCGCGTAGCGCAAGGTCATTCAGCAGATGCGCCACGGCAAACATGGAACCGCCCAGCGCGGGTGCTCCGCCCAGTTCTTTGGTTTTCGGGTGCGCCCACTCCGTATCACTATGCACCCGATAATGCCAGAAGTTGGCCGTTTTCTGCTTCATGTGATCACGCCAGGCCATGAGCTTTTCGCGGGTACCTTTTGGCGCTTTGTCGGGGGCCACGAGCAGAAAAAACGCCAGTGCCTGCGGAGTAATGTGTTCGGCGTTCCGAATCCACCACATATGCCGGGGATTGTTAAAATCCCAGTTTTTGATGATGTCTTCGGCACTTTCCTGCGCCCAGCGGAGGTACTGATCCGGCTTCCCGTCGGCTTCTTCTTTTTCCGAAAGGTACATGAACAGGTTACTGAACACCGACTGCCCGAAGGCATTGCCCATCTCATTAAACTCCTGATACCCTTCATCGACCCATTTCGTGCTTAACGTCCAGTGGCGAACCACCTTGTGCCGGTCGTAAGCCTGCCAGCGTTTGCGGCATTCATCGCGGTATTTTAGGTACGTTGCTCTGGGCAAATGAGGTTTCAGAAACGTATGGTAACCCGCGCAGACCGCAGCCAGTTGGTCGAGCGTATTCCAGTAATCATAGCTCATGCGCGGCTGGCCTTCGTAACCCAGTGTGCCATGCCGATTCGCCACCGGGCCGTTGTAGTCAATATGGTGATAGGCAAACTCGCCATGCCACAGAATCAGGTCGATGAGGTCGGCGGTTTTTTTGTTGCCGAGTTCGGTCGTCCAGCGGTCGAATAAAGCCGGGTTTGAGGCATAAAACAGCGTTTCAAACGTCGTTTCCAGCCCGTATGACCCCTGATCGCGGGAGGGGCCACCGCCATACACTTTCGCTTCGTTTGAATGAACCGGATCTTCCGAGCCACGCACATCGACAAAAAAATCGTAGGCCAGCTTGGACGAAATCCCTTCAATCAAATGATCGGCGATGCGGAACGGCACCGAGGGTTCACGCCCTTTAATGGAAACCACGTACTCACTCGTGGCCTCTTTCGGGTTGAATGAGCTAAAATCGCCCGCCCGGTTTTTCAGGATGCCGGTATAAACAACCGCCTTGTTGGACAGTCGTATAAGTTGAAACGGGGTACCGTCGGCGGCTTCGTAGCACACAAACCGTTTGGCCTCGCCCCGGTTGTAGCCCGCCTGATTGACCAACGGCACCGCCAGCGGGTTGACCTGAGCGTAACTGCTGAAACACAAGGCCAGGCAGATTGAAATAAATACGTTTTTCATGGGTTTTTAAACGATAGGGGCACAAACACATTCATGGAATGGGTACGTTTGCTGATGCCCATGGCACCAAAAAGCAGCTTGGGAACCCCCTTCTCCGTATACAGACAGGGGCGTTCGAGTTTATCGTCAAATGGCTGTCCACTGGCCTGATAAATAACCCGATTCAGTACCTTCGGAAAAGCGGTCGGTTGCCAGTCGTAGCCGTTGGCAGATATCAGTAGAGCAAGCCCTCCGTTTTCGCCCGTGAATTTGCCAACTACATCGCGCACGATAGCGTAGTTTTTTCCTTTATAATGCCAGAGGTAAGGATCTTCCGCCACCATCCATTCATTACCCCGGTCGTTAGTCTCAAAAATAGGCGTAGGGTGCTTGATAAACGGCCCCGTCGAAGCGCGGGAAAAAGCAACCCCAAACCGCACTTTTCCGCCTTTCAGCGTACCGTTTTTCGCTACCTGTTTGTAGGCCAGAATTACCCGTCCGGCACCATCTACCGTTACCGCTGGGTTCGACACCATCAGCGCGTCATGGGCTGTACTATCGGCACTTAAGTCGAGTATCGGTTTCTCGAATCGCTTCCACTCCCCTTCGGGGTTATCAGCTACGGCAACACCAATTCGCTGGTTGTTTCGGTATTCCCACCAGTCAGGGTCACTGGCCGAAGCAGGTTGTTTCACGGTAGCCCTGCCGGTTGTACCCATGTAATACAGATAAAACTTGCCTTTGTGGGCAATAACAGCCGGATTGGGGTACACACCCCATCCCAGAATTGAGCTCCACGAGGGGGTAAAATCACTTTTAAGTGCTGATATGGGCCTTCTGGCTTGTCGGCGCGGGCTAAGGCAATTTCAGAATGGGTAACCCATGCATAATGGCCATTGGCTTTAGGCCAGCGGGCATACAATAGATAATACGTCCCGTTATTACCCCGGATCATTGATCCGCACCAGATGTTGTAATCGGGTAACACGAACCGGTTTGTTGCCGGAACAGGTTGCACCGTCGTACTCAAGTCAACGCTGTCCATCGAGACGAGCCAGCCTTTTTTGTCGAGTGTAAACTGCTGGGGCATGGCCAGATGACAAACCAAGAGCAGTAAAAGCGTACTAAGAAACCGCAGGGTCATACAAAATATTGGTTAGTTAGCCCAAAACAGTATAAACTCAGTTAAGCCAATGATTTCAGAATCAATACAATAAATGATTTAGGCGAATCTTTTTTTCGGCAACAAGCCGCACCTTTTTCACAAGGTTCCCATATCGAAATTGATACTCTCCTGTGCGAGCCGCCAGCAAGTCGACGTTTACTAGTTTACCATCTTTCCAGCACAGCGCTACCGTAATCCCACCCCGCGCCCGCAAGCCCGTTACTACCCCATCTTGCCAGGCAGCGGGCAAGGCCGGGAGCAGATCTATTTCGCCCGCATGACTTTGCAACAGCATCTCGGTAATACCCGCTGTATAACCGAAATTGGCGTCGATCTGAAAGGGTGGGTGCGAGCCAAACAAGTTTGGGTATGAACCGCCATCATAAGAAAATCCGACCTGCTGCGGGCCAACGGGTTTCAGCAATCGCCGAACCATTTCATGCGCGCGGTCAGCTTCGTGCAGCCGGGCATACAGATTGATTTTCCACGCTGAACTCCAGCCGGTGCTTTTATCGCCCCGTGCCCGCAAGGATACCAGGGCGGCTTTTGCCAAACCGGGCGTAGTTACGGGACTGATTTGCCGACCCGGATGCATGGCAAACATGTGTGAATTATGCCGGTGGTGATCATTAGGATCATCAACGTCTCCCATCCATTCCTGTAGCTGCCCCCATTTGCCAATTTGTGGCCCCAGCAGTTGGCTTCGCATGGAATCGATTTTGGTTCGGTAATAGACATCAACACCCAGAGCGCGTGCTGCTTCGATGTAGTTGGTGAAGAGGTCATAGACAATCTGCTGATCGTAGGAAGCGACGGGGGAAGGGGCTTTGTCTCCTTCGTTTAGCCTCGGCCCGTGCTCGGGCGACCAGCCATCGGGGCTAATCAACTTACCGTTAGCTCCCATTACCAAATGCCCGGCCCAGTACTGGGTCAGTTCTTTCAATATGGGGTAGGCTCGATTTCTCAGAAACTGCCTGTCGCCCCCAAACGCGTAATGTTCCCACAAATGCTGGCTCAGCCAGGCGCTGCCCGGCCGGTGAACTCGCCAGGTCGAGGGGCCACCCATGAGGTTATTCGTGCTGTAAATGAGCCAGCCTTTATCGGTTTTTAGGGCCGGATCGATCGATTTTTTCTGAACGGCGGCCAGGGTCTCGATCCAGTCGAACAGGGGCTGATGGCATTCTGCCAGATTGGTTGGCTCGGCCAGCCAGTAGTTCATCTCTACATTGATGTTGGTCGTATACTGCGAATACCAGGGCGGTTTGAGTTCGTTGTTCCAAAGCCCCTGCAAATTGGCGGGTACGCCACCCGGCCGCGACGAACTGATGAGCAGATACCGCCCATACTGAAACAGCAATGTCTCCAGCGCCAGATCGCTGCCTGATGTCACATTGGCTGCCAAACGGTCGGGTAACGGTAACGTCCGGACGGGCCTTAGAACAGAAGCCCTCAGTTGCAGCGATACCCTACCGAACAGTGATTGATAATCCGAAATATGGCTTTTTTCCAGTTGGCTATATGGCAGCGCAGCCGCATTGGTGAGTCTCCGGCTGAGCGTTTGGTGCGGATGGGGTCCTATAAAGTTGCTGCTAACGTCATTTACAAACGACGTACCGGTGGCAAGCAGCACCGTAATATCGGTGGCCTTGTCAACGTGGATGCCTGTAGCTGTTGCGGCAACGTTGCCGCCTTTGGCAATAACCTGCACCTGGGCTTCGTAGGCTATGCCATTATCGAGGGTGCCGACAGCGATCAATTTTTCATCCGCTACCCGAAGCTCAGCCTGGTGCGCGTCGGTTAACCAAATGGTGCCGGTTAATTGACCCGGTTTGTCGGCCGTGAAATGCAGCACCTGCACCTGATCAGGAAAGCTGGCAAAAGCTGTTCGGCTAAAACGTACCCCGTTGGCCTCATACTGAACCGCGTGCAACGCGTTTTGCAAATTCAGTTCGCGTCGATAATTGCGAACAGGGCTAACCGAGTCGAGATCAACGAATACATCGCCAAAGGGCTGGTAAAAGCCGACTTTTTGGGTGGTACCGGTCACCAGCGTCTGTTGATTGAACTGGATATGCTCCTGAGCAACACCGCCAAAGATCATCCCGCCCATTCGTCCATTGCCAATCGGCAACGCTTCGAGCCATCGATTGGCGGGTTTGGTGTAGGAAAGGTGCAGGTCTGGTTGGCTTGTCTGAGCACACAGTTTTTCGGGCCCCAACATAATCAGGGTCAGTAGGGAGCCGACAACCAGCAGCGTATTTTTCATTAGCCTGGTACGTTCATCAGGAGTTAATCGGTAGGTCATTCTCTATTCATAGCACCGTATTTCCAGTAATGACGCGGGGGCCGAGCCACTTCTGGCGGTAAGATGCACGCTCAGGCTTCTGGTTTCTACTGGCTTGTCGAACCGGATGATCTGCCGGGTCAGGTAATTATTCGTCTGCTCGTAAATACGCTCGTTCCGGTCATTGCACAGCACAAAATCACGGACGCAGAAAGGCACAACCGTTTCGGGGTGCGTCATCAGCACCGACTCCAGCGGGTGATCAAAATCAGTATCGAAATGGAGCACCACTTCCCGAATCTGCCTCGGGCTGTCCCACTGTATGGTTAGCGTGGGGTTCGTATCCCCGGGGTCAGCCACCCAGGCATTGGGCTGATACGTAGGTCGCTGGATGCCATTATGAATGTTTTTCACCCCGAAAGGCCGAAGCCCCGGTTCGCTTCGGAGGGCGATATTGTGGCCGTTGGGCCTGCGTTCGGGCGTCCAGAACTCAAACGCTTCGACCCCGATATCGTCTGTCGGCTCCTGCTTACCATAATTCGATACCGCTGGATTGGTCTTGTTGAAAACCGACAGCAGACCCGTAACCCGCAACAGACTCCCCTGCACTGAAACGGCTTCATTCTGCATAAAACAGATAAACGCGTAGGTCGTATCGGTCATCTGCGCGTCGAAGTAAAGGCTGATCGCCTGCTTGCCTTTGTGCAATGAGAATTGCCTGGTTTCCAGCGTAACGTCGGGCGTATGATTGTCGGGGCGGCTGCTTCGGCGAAGTTCAACGGTGAGCGTAGTGGCCTCGTCGGTACTGACCCAAAAACTCAGTTTCGGCATGGGGCCGGGCGTGAGCGGTAGCATTTGTGCCGCCGGATGATGCAGCCGAATCAGCGGTCCATCGGGCGGCAATTCGGTCAGCACCAGCTCGCTCGATGCCGACAGCCGTGCCTGATGCACCAGATTTGGCTCGTCGTGCAGGCGCAGGCCGGGAATATGCTGGCCCGTTTTCATCAGTTCAGTCTGTAGCGTTTTCAGCAGGGAGCCGGTGAGCGTTGCCGGACGTACCTGATGCCGGGTGCAAACGGCAGCAGCCATGCCCACAGCCTGCCCCACGTAGGCACTCGTGCCCATCACCCGCGACGAGCCAAACGCCACGTGCGACGCGCTGATGATGCGGCCCGCCAGAAACAGGTTCGCTACGTTGCGGCTGTACAGACAGCGGTATGGTATCTGATAAATGCCTTTGCTATGCCACTGGTTGCAGCCCGGCTTTTCGCTAAACACCCCATCGGCCGGGTGCAAGTCGATGCTCCAGCCGCCAAACGCCACCGCGTCGTCGTGGGTACGTTGCTCCACAATATCCTGCTGCGTCAGCATGTAATCGCCCTCGAACCGGCGGCTCTCGCGTTTGCCGGGAATCTGCCCGACCCATTCGAGGGTCAGGTTCTCAGCCTCCGGAAACTGGCCGGAGTTTTTGATGTAGTTCCAAACGCCGTAGACCACTTTCCAGAGTTCCCATTTGATGATTTCCGTGTCGTGAACGGTATCTAACCGCCCGCCGTATTCGATCCACCACAGCCGACAGCCGTAATCGTTGACGTTGAACGAGCGAAAGCGGGGAATCTGAGTAATGTCATCCAGCGCGTAGGCCGGGGGCACAAACCGAACCGGCTTGCCCGTGTCTTTTGAATAGAAATACATGGAGTGGCCCAGCAGTTCGCCGTAATCCGCTGATGGGGCAAACTTTTCGCCGAACTCCTCCCGTGATTCGGCCCCCATCCTGAAGGCGGCTCCTGCCTGAAATGCCAGAATGCCATCGCCTGATGCATCGCAAAAAAGCGGAGCAATCAATTCGTAGGTGGTGCTGTTTTGCGAGCAAAACGCCCGCGCCGAGCGGATGGTGTTGCCCGTCACGCCCTCGTCGGACGTACCCATCTCCACATCGTACACCGCCGTGTTGAGCAATAGCGTAATATTAGGTTCCGTCGCTACTTTTTCAAGCAGAATGGTATCGTAAATCAGGGCGTTGCCTTCGGGGTTGCGGTAGAGGTTTTCGAGCAGAATTTCGTCGATAGCCCCGCCCTCCCGCGCCCAGCGGTTGTTGTTACCCATGTGCGACGTAGCACCCAGCACCCACAGCCGCACTTCTGACGAGGAGTTACCGCCCAGCACTGGCCTGTCCTGCACCAGAATGATCCGAATGCCCGCCCGTGCCGCCGTTAGCGCACCACATACGCCGGAAAGTCCACCACCTACCACAACCAGATCGGCCTCGTGTCGAATGGTTTTTACTATTCGTTTATCAGTTGCTTGCTCGCGTATCATTCGATGAGTCGATCGTTTGGGTAAGAATTGAAAAACCGGTTGGCTTGATGATTTCGACGGTCAGTGTTTTGTCGAATCCACGTACCGGAACCGTGAGACTGGCGCTCTGACCCGGCTGTAAATCGGGAATCGTCAGCAGGGTTTTCTCTGTTTTGAGCTGATACTTTTTGAGAACGTAGGCCGGAAAATCGGTACGTGCGGTGACGCGCAGGGTGACCGTATGCACACCCGCGCTGCCCGTTGTCCAGCTCACTTTCTCGACGGTGACGGGTGCCATGCCGGTCTGGTGCGCTTTGTAAAGCAGCCGTTTCGAGCGGTCGCCCCGAACGAGTCCCCACGGGCGGGTGCCGTCCGGGTTGGTCCCGTCGTGCCGACTCAGGTAATCATTGAACGACCACCACGACGCGCCCACCACATACGGCAGTTGCCGAATATCCGTCAGAAACTTTTCGATATGCGCCACCTGACCCGCTTCGCCATCTTTGCCATCGGCCCGCGTACCGTATTCGCTGATGAAAATCGGCTTGTTGGGATAGAGCGAATGGATGTGTTTCAGAACAGTTGCGTGATTGCCGTAGGTGTTGGTCGAGATGAAATCGCAGTACTGACTGGCTTCGTCTTCGGGCTTTTTGGGCAGAATATTAAGACGCATGGATGCGAAGGTGTACAGGCGGGTGGGGTCGAGTTCGCGGGCGTAGGCGATCATGTCTTTGGTCCACCGCTGACCCGCCGGTTGTTCCGACAGGTACTCGTTGCCCAAGCTGTAAGCAATTACGCTGGGGTGATTCCAGTCGCGTTCGGCCATCTCGCGAAACTGCTGCCGGAACTTGGTACGCATGGTATCGTTGTCCATTTGCCGGGGTGTTAACTGCCAGTTGCCCGCTTCGCTGATAATGAGCATGCCGTTGCGGTCGGCCCAGTCGTACACGGTTTCGGATGGTGTGTAGTGGGTGAGCCGATGAAGCTCCATGCCCGCTTCTTTCATCAGGCGCATATCTTTCTCTATCACCCAATCAGGCTCCAGCGAGCCTAAACCCGCATAATCGACAACGCGGTTCCCCCCGGCAACCCGAATGGGCTGACCGTTCAGCAGGAACTGGGCGTTGCGAACTTCCACTTTCCTTATGCCGAAATGCGTCTGCGCCGTGTCATTTCCGGCAATCACCTGCACATCGTACAGTGTTGGCTGGTCGATGCTCCAGAGCTTAACATCGGTGGCTTTTAGCACCGTTTCGGCTTCCAGTACGGCTGTTTGATTCGCGGCTACCGAACCCGTCGGGTGTTTCCAGACCAGCGTAATGAGTTTGCCGTTCTGCATCACCCGAAATGCCAGCTTTGGTGTAATGGCCTGCTTGCCCGCGTTCCGAATGCGGGTTTTTATGTTCAAAGTCGCAGTGCCTTTTACCAGATCGGGCATGGCTTCGATCTTGGTGTTTTCTACGTAGACCTCCGGCTCGATGGTCAGGTAAACGGGCCGGATCAGGCCACCATAGTTAAGCCATCCGGGAAACGATTCGGGCAGGTTGTTGTCTTTCGCACCCGGTATGGTCGTCGTTTTCCAGGTATTGTTATTGATCGAAATGGCGATGGCATTTAACGCACCGTTGTCCGTTTTCAGATAGTCGGTAATGTCGAACTGAAAGGGTGTGTAGCCTCCCTCGTGCGTCCCGACTTTCCGGTTGTTCAGCCAGACCGACGTTTCGTAATAGGCCGCGTCGAAATGAAGAATAACCCGTTTACCCGCCGTTGCCTGAAACGGAAAAGTCCGTCGGTACCAGGC
>JANPJE010000498.1:0-5210 GCA_031425355.1 Spirosoma sp.
GCAACGGGTCTGTGCCGATTGTTGACGGCTGAAAATCAGGTCTCATGAATGTCGTTCGTAAAGCAGCTTTCCGGTTCGTTTAACTTCGTCTTTGAACGCCTGATTGCTAATGGAGTCCCAATGCGTTACGTCGAAAAAAAACGGCATCGGGCTGTCCTCTTCCAGCACAAAATGAACATGTGAAACGGTATCGCGTTTTACATCGGGGCCGATGAGTGCCAAATCTACGTCGGAGCCGGGCCGATTAGTGCCTTTCGCCCGTGATCCGTACGCCCAAACTTGCTCAATATCAACGTGTTGCCGGAACAGATTATGCATATAGCTAATGTCTGTGTCGCGCAGGCCGAATGTCACGATAGGGACTCGAAACGAGTGGATAAATGGTCCATTAACGGGTAATATCGTTGCTTGATTAATGATTCTGCTTCTAAACTTTTCTGTTCATCATACGTGTGAGCAAACAGGTTTCTGTCCTTCAATGCATCTAACCATTCGTACCCATCAAATTCGCTTATGAGTTCGGAAATAATGGCCTGCTGAATGGCTTCACGAGGTGAACGGACCTCATACCCTACTTCCCGGCTATAGTCTTGCATGAGTTTCCATCCTAATTCAAATGTATATTCAAATATCTGATTTAGTCCCGCCCGTTCAAGATCCGAATAGTCTGGTTTCCCGACAGCCAAACGAAGCTGGTGAACAGCTTTTTGATACTGCTGATGTCTTTCGATCCATCGTTTCATTTTAGGGTACTACGTTAAATTAGTCAAAATCTTCTGCTAATCGGCGGTTGGGCAAACTCGCTATATCTACACGAAGAGAAAAAGGCGGTGTCCGTTTATCTGTAGCGCTGCCCCCCTCATCATGCCGGAACTTCGTTACGCCCACCAGCACCCTACCGTTCCGCACCGCTTCGATTTTTGCTTGATAAGCCAGATCAAGTTCGTCCTGAACAAAACCATCGGCTAGCGATTTTGCCAGGCCACCCCGTTTTTCAACATCCAAAAATAAACTCCAGGCTGATTCTGCCAACCGGTGGGTTAGGGTCTCAATGTAATACGAACCCGCCGACGGATCAGCGACTTTATCCAAATAACTTTCGTCTGTCAACAAAATCGATACGTTGCGGGCAATCCGGGTCGAAAAATCATCCGACTGACCCAAAATCGTATCGTACGGGTGAACCGTCAGTACGTCGCAACCGCCAATAACAGCCGCCATTGCTTCCGTTGTGGCGCGCAGAAAATTGGTATTTGGGGTGGCAATGGCATCGTAAAAGGTTGAGGTTTGGGCATGAATGAAAAAGGGAGAAAAGGACGAAGATGAATAGGCAGACACAAAGCGGGTCAGTAACACCCGCAGAGCGCGAAGTTTGGCAATTTCCAGAAAATAGCTGGTACCAACGGATACGGACAGCATAGTTTTCGGGACAAGTTGGTTAATCGTCAGGCCCTCGTTTGTGAGCTGGTCGTAGGCATCGGTTAGCGAGGCCAGCGTGAACGCCAGCTCCTGCGTGGCGGTTGCTCCGGCGTTATGGAACGCATGGCTTTGTACGCAAACCGTGCGAAACAGGGGCGAGTCAGCCGTCAGACGGGTGGCCTCGGCAGTTGACCAGTCAGCGTTTGTCAATAAACCGCCCTTGAGCTGGTAAGGTGCAACAGTTTTCAGCACCTGCACAAAGTCGGTTGCCGTGCCGGATGCCAGCCGAAAAAAAACGGGTGTATCACTCAACTTAACATGGTCCAGAAGCCGAGCCAGTGACCCGGTATCGACTTGTGCGCGAAGACCAATCACCAGCGCATCGGCCCCGCGTGCGAGCGCATCACGAAGGGTTATGTTATCCGTTTTTTCGTCGGAAATTATGTATTCAGGCGCGTTAAGCCAGCCGGGCACTTGCTTTTGAGCAGCCTGAATTGTTTCAAGCGGTAGCGTGACGTAGTCAGCGTCGGTGTAATAAGGTTCCAGTGTAAACCCTTCGCCGGTATGCCAGTGGAGATCGGCGGTCTCGCTTTTCAGTTCCTTCTGAACCTGAGCCAGCCAGGCCGCTTTGTCGGCAGTTGGAAACAAATTTGAAAAAAGTGACTCCATCGGAAGCGTTTGTAAGAAGTATAGCGTAAAAGTAGTCTTTTTCTCTTTTCGGGGAAAAACTGCGTCGTCAACTGTCTGGACGGCACCTCAGTTGCATTATTCAAAGGGATTTCATCTGGACCTTGCCCTTCCGTTTGAATCGCGTAATTTTAGCTTAACATTGGATGCCCAGAATGAATTGCCAAAAAACGTGACCTGTACTGCATAGCCCGGTCAGATATTTGCCTACATTTGTCTCCCCTTTTTCGACAGCCCCAACGTAACAGAACGCTATCCCCGTGAATGTAACTCCCCAGCCAGGCATGCAACGTGAAGTAACGATGGTGTGGAAACGCTGTCTGGATGTAATTCGGGAGATTGTACCTGAGCAAAGTTTTAACACATGGTTTGAGCCGATTGTGCCGGTCAAACTTAATGGGCATGTGCTGACCATTCAGGTGCCGAGCGAATTTTTTTATGAGTGGCTGGAGGAAAATTTCGTTCATGCGCTGCGAAAAGCCCTTGATACGGCTATCGGGCGTGGCGGGCAGTTAGAATACTCGATTATTGTGGATAAAGGCAATGAGCAGAATCGTCCGTTGACGGTGAACATGCCAACCACTAAAACGCCCAAAACTGCGAAGCCCGACAACGTCAGCCCGGACATCAATAGTCCATTCAACCTCAAAGACCTCGACTCGCTCAAACTCGATTCGTACCTGAACCCAAGCTACACATTTGACAATTACGTTGAGGGCGACTGTAATCGACTGGCGCGGTCGGCGGGGTATGCCGTTGCCGAGCGGCCCGGCATTACGTCGTTCAATCCGCTCATGATTTATGGGGGCGTTGGTCTGGGAAAAACGCATCTGGTGCAGGCGATTGGCAATTTTATCAAGAATAATAACCAGACTAAATTCGTCCTGTACGTAACGTCGGAGAAGTTTACTAACCAGTTTTTAAATGCTGTTCGGTCGGATGGTATCCGCGATTTCACCTCATTTTATATGCAGGTCGATGTGCTGGTCATTGATGATGTGCAGTTTTTGCAGAAAAAAGAAAAAACGCAGGAGATCTTCTTCCATATTTTCAATCACCTTCACCAGTCGGGCAAGCAGATTATCATGACCTCCGACCGTGCGCCACGGGCACTGGAAGGGCTGGAAGATCGGTTATTGTCGCGCTTCAAATGGGGACTAACCGCCGATTTGCAAACGCCTGACCTCGAAACCCGCATCGTTATTATCCAGAAAAAGCTCCAGGCAGAAGGCGTTTATATTGACAGTCATGTAATAGAATACCTCGCTCACAGCATCAATACGAACGTTCGGGAACTGGAGGGCGTCATTGTCTCCCTGATGGCGCAGGCATCGCTGAATCGACGGGAAATAGACCTTGAACTGGCCAAACAAACGCTGCGTCATATTGTGGTGGATTCGGAGCGCGACGTAACAATCGACTCCGTACAGGAAGCCGTTGCCAGTTATTTCAACGTAACGATTGCCGACCTGAAAGCCAAAAGCCGCAAGCGCGAGCTGGTGCATCCACGTCAGGTGGCTATGTATCTGGCAAAAGAAAAAACGGACTTGTCGCTGAAATCCATTGGCTATCATTTTGGTGGCCGCGACCATAGCACGGTTATTCATGCGGTGCAAACCGTGAGCGATCTGGTGGCCAAACACGCCGAAACCCGCGACGCTGTGGAGAAACTTAAGGCACAGTTTAAGTAGGTTGTCAAGAATTGTCAGATGCGGTCAGGAGTTAGTCAAGAATTGTCAAGTTCATATATGTCCTGAATACAATGACAAGCGTTGACCGGGTGATATCAACGCGAATTTTACCCCGAACGGAGATTGATTCCCTGTCTTGGGATGCCTGTGTGGCCGCTTCACCGCAACAAATTCTTTACGGTTATTCCTGGTATTTAGATGCCGTGCTACCTGCCCCTTCGTGGAAGTGGGTAGGACTTGTATTGATTGATGAAACGAATCAATATCAGTCGGTTATGCCGATTCCTCTGCGGCAGAAGCGTATAGCTGGAGTTGCCTGCGGGTGGGTTGTTCACCAGCCGTTCTTCTGTCAGATGCTTGGTGTTTTCACTCGCGAAGGCACTCCTGACGTAACGCTGGACTTTTGGGAAATTGTGCAGCAAAGGTTTCGCTACGTGTCAATACTGGCTACCCATCAACAACCCATCATTTCGCTCTCATCCGACACGATTCAGTTAGCATCAACGCATAGCCTGGATTTGTCCATTAAGTATTCCAACATTTTTCAACGCTACTCCCGCGACCGAAAGCAAAACCTCCGTCGGGCACAGGCCGCTCACTGGACCGTTGCCAACTCGACAGATTTGGGTCCATTAATAACCTTGTTTAAAGAAAATCACGCGGCTGAAATTGAGGGCGGAGTAGCTGATTGGGCTTACGATATACTCGAAAATCTGGTGGTTGAGTTGAAAAAACGCGATCTGGCAACGCTACGTTACGCTATGCAGGGCAGTAAGATTGATGCGGGTGCATTATGCGTGCAGGAAGGTAATCGGGTCATTTATCTGTTTAATGCCGCATCGAAAACTGGCCGGGAAGGCAATGCACGAACGCTGTTGATCGACCAGATAATTCAGGAGAATGCAGGCCGTCAATGCGCAGGAAAACCGATGCGTTTCGATTTTGAAAGTCCTAAAAAACCGTCCATTCGGGCTTTTTATCAGAGTTTCGGTGCCAGCGAAGAGCCATTTTGGGAAGTTCGCTGGAATCGGCTGAACGCGGTGGAGAACGTAATCAGAAAAGTAGTCAACCGGTTGAACAGAAAGTAGATTCTGCGAAAAAGGCGTTTCATGGTTTGGCTCCATGAAACGCCTTTTTCGCAGAATCTATTTGTAAAATTTCAGTGGTTGTTTTAACCCGGCGTTGCGCTTGAGGTCCATGACCATCGACCCCACGAATAAATCAAATTCAACTTTTACCGGTACTCTGTTGGCATCGTCGGAAACAAAAATACGGATCGACTCTTCTTCTTTTATGAGTTTATTCTGCGGCAAAACGGGGTTAAGCCGGATAACATCGATTTTACCCTGCTTCGTTTTTACAACATCTCTACCCCGATACCGAACCTTCATGTTGTAGATTGTATCGTCGTAA
>JANPJE010000499.1:0-5263 GCA_031425355.1 Spirosoma sp.
ATCAAGCTGATGACGAAATATTTTAAATACCAGCTAAAAGAACTTCCGCAAAAGCCGCTGGATCACTGGACGTTCTGGGCGCGCTATCGGGGTGGTGATAACCTGATGGTGGTGTACTGGCTCTATGGCATTACGGGCGACAAATTCCTGCTCGATCTGGGTGAACTGATTCATAAACAGACATTTGATTATACAAATGCGTTTCTGAATACGGATTTCCTGACCAAACCCGGCAGTATCCACTGCGTTAATCTGGCGCAGGGTATCAAAGAGCCTCTCATTTATTACCAGCATCACCCCGACAGGAAATACTTAGATGCCACCAAAAAAGGCTTTGCTGATATTCGGAAATACAATGGCATGGCGCACGGTTTGTATGGAGGTGATGAGGCCTTGCATGGCAATAACCCAACCCAGGGTTCCGAGCTGTGCTCGGCAGTAGAAATGATGTTCTCCCTGGAAAGTATGCTGGAAATTACCGGCGACGTAGCGTATGCCGACCAACTCGAAAAAGTTGCTTTTAATGCGCTGCCGGCTCAGGTTTCGGACGATTTCATGACGCGTCAGTATTTCCAGCAGGCTAATCAGGTGATGGCGACCCGGCACACGCGTAATTTCGACGTTAACCACCATGGTACGGACTTGTGTTTCGGGTTACTTTCCGGTTATCCGTGTTGCACAGCGAACATGCACCAGGGCTGGCCGAAGTTTGTGCAAAACCTCTGGTATGCTACCCCCGACAAAGGCATCGCGGCATTGGTCTATTCGCCCAGTGAGGTAAAAACAACCGTAGGTAATGGAACGGCGGTGTCGATAAAAGAAGAAACGGGTTACCCATTTGACGAGACGATCCGATTTACGATAAATTTCGATCAGCGCGCGAAACCTGTTACGTTTCCTTTTCACCTGCGCATACCCCAATGGTGTAAAAAAGGAAGCGTAAAAATCAATGGTAAAGCCTGGAAAGAAGCAACGGGTAATCAATTGATAACGATTGAGCGCGTCTGGAAATCAGGCGATATAGTCGAATTGGCGTTACCAATGCACATTTTTAAAAATAACTGGTACGAAAACTCGATGTCGGTTGAGCGGGGTCCTATAACGTATGCGTTGAAAATAGGCGAGGAGAGTAAAACGGTAAAGAATGATACAGATCCGATTGACTATGGGGTTACCTACAAGGAGATACGTCCGACAACACCCTGGAATTACGCGCTGATTGAGGTAGCAGATAACAAACTGGACGATCAGTACAAGGTGGAAAAGAACGGCCCTGTATCTAATTTTCCGTGGAATCCCGAAAGTGCCCCGGTACAGATCAGAACCAAAGCTAAACGCATACCGTCGTGGGGTATCTACAACGAAATGACCGGCCCTATTCCGTATAGCATCACCTATCAATTAGAAACGGCGAAGGAAACAGAGACGGTATTATTAATCCCTTACGGCTGCACTGGTTTGCGTATTTCTCAGTTTCCGGTTGTGAGAGAATAGTACCATAGCATGAGGTTGCCATCTGGTCAAACAATGACAGCTACCCCGGAAGGATCGGAGGGTGATACGTATTGGCATTGGCAGCGTGCGGGCTGACCGTTTAGTTCAAGCTGGCTCGCCGTGTGTTCGCCGGACACTCCTTAAATTAAACGCACAAGCACTGAATACCTGACAGGCTTTCGGTAAACAATCGACAGGGCGAATCGGTATTGATGGCAACCAGCCACTCTTGAGCGGTTGCTTCATCTCAATAGACTAATCTTATGTGGAAAGGCACCAAACTGTACAGCATTTTTCTAAATAAATGCCCCCGCTGTCAGCAGGGCAACTTCTTTGCCATTAATAACCCCTACAACCTCAAACGATTTGATCTTATGAATCAGGAGTGCCCCTGTTGCGGGGAACGCTTCGTCAAGGAACCCGGCTACTACACAGGCGCGATGTACGTGAGTTATGGCTACTACACGGCCCTGATTGTTACCAGTTTTATAGCGTTTCAAGTGATCGTAGAGTTGGATCTGAGCTATTTTTTGATCGCGTTGGTCAGCCTCATTGTCTTGTTGACTCCTCCGGTGTTCCGGCTGGCTCGCTTGACCTGGATCAATTTTTTTATTACCTATGATGCAGACAAGCCCACCAACTGCCCTTAATCGGTCAGGGCCACTTTCTTGAAGGCCACTAATTGAGTTGGGCAGCCATCAAAATCACCGAAATAAGCACGGTGGTTTCCTATTGTACATTTCCGTAGCTACCTTTTTTGTACGGATACCCGTTAAATGACTTATGCTTTTGGTGAGCCTGATCTGGAGTTTAATAGCCTGAAGATGCATGGGGACGTACCGCTTCTGCTGCGATAGAACCGTGAAAGCCCCAACGATGAACGTCTTCTTTTTCCGAGTTTTAAGTTCGGGTTATTTACATTTCCTTTGTCACTACTTTACGCTGACCAACTTACACTATTAGTCCTATGCACAACTCTCGGTTGCTCCTGCTCTTCCTGTTCAGTACGCTCTTCCCATTTGGAACGGATAGCATTGCCCAGTCTGCAAAAACGAAGGCCGCCAGTCAGGACACGGCGAAGGTTGACCGTGAGTATGCCCTGGAATCGACCATGCTGGGTTATTTTAGCAAAGACGGTGCCCGTAACCCTACCTTAAAGGCCAACAAAGGCGACCGGGTTCGCATTACGATCACCAATGGCGAGCTAATGACGCATGACATTGCCTTGGAAAAACTCGGCCTGAAAAGTAAGACAGTTCAGGAAAAAGGCGCGAAAGCCAGTATCACCTTCAACGCCGACAAAAGCGATACGTATTTCTGTTCGGTGCCGGGCCACCGGGCAGCCGGTATGGTCGGAAGCCTTGAGGTGGTGGAAGGCGTCATCTCCGATGCAACGGTTGCCGGACAAGTGCCGATGAAGAGCCGGCACGCTGGAACGGGACAGCCGCTAAACCTGAATTTCGAGACGGGTAATTTAACCGACTGGACCGCCACCGGCGATGCTTTTGCGGCTCCGGTGTTCAGCACAGACCCTTCCCCGGTTCATGAGAAAGACATGCACATTGGTTTTGAAGGCAAGTATTTCCTGAGCAGCGGGGGAACCACAAATGCGAAACAGACCGGCACCTTAACGTCCGTGCCGTTCACCGTAACTCAACCTTTTGCCGCTTTCCGGGTGTCGGGCGGGGCGTTGCAGGATACGCGCGTCGAACTTGTGCGGGCCGGAACCAATACCGTTATTTTTCACAGCACCGGGCAGGGCCGCGCTACGCTTCAGCCCGTGGTTGTCGATTTACAACCCTATCTGAATCAGGAGATTTTCATCCGGATCATCGACAACGAGACCGGCATTTCGCAGATACCGTACATCCCGAACGACAAATGGGCGCACATCAATTTTGACGAATTTCTCTTCTATCCCACCCGACCCAATTTCCCCAATGAGCTGAAGCAAAAAGACATTATCATTTTGCCCCCCCTCGACCCTGTGCTCAATGCCGGACTTTCAGGACTTGACGCGGCCAAAGCGATGACGTTGGGAAAAGGGTTTAAAATTACGTTGGCAGCCGCTGAACCGGACATCATCCGCCCGATCTGTTTCACAACCGATTCACGCGGCAGACTTTGGGTGGTAGAAGGGCACACGTACCCGGTTCCGGCTCCGGAAGGACAAGGTCGCGACCGTATTCTGATTTTTGAAGATACGAATGGCGACGGAACCTTAGATAAGCGAAAAGTCTTCGCTGAAGGGCTGAACCTCGTCAGCGGCATCGAAGTAGGCATGGGTGGCGTATGGCTCGGGGCAGCACCGTATCTGTGGTTTATTCCCGCCGATTTCAAAAACGATACCCCAGCAGGACCGCCCCAAAAACTGCTCGATGGCTGGGGCACGCAGGATACCCACGAAACCCTGAATAGCCTGCGATGGGGGCCTGATGGCTGGCTCTACGGCACCCACGGCGTATTTACCCACTCTAAGGTTGGCAAGCCGGGCGCTCCCGATTCGGAGCGGACCCCACTCAATGCCGGGGTTTGGCGGTTTCACCCAACCACGCATCAGTTCGAGCTATTTGCCGAAGGCACCAGCAATCCCTGGGGTCTTGATTTCAACGACTACGGCCATGCCTTTATCACCGCCTGCGTTATTCCGCATATGTATCAGATGATTCAGGGCGGGCGATACCAGCGGCAGGGTGGGAAGCATTTCAATCCGTACACCTACGACGACATCAAAACCCATGCCGACCACGTGCACTGGCTGGGCGAACGAGGGCCTCATGCCGGCAATTTCCGGTCAGGCTCGGCGGGGGGCGGTCATGCTCACGCCGGGGCCATGATTTACCTCGGTAATAGCTGGCCGCAGGAATACCGCAACGATATTTTCATGAACAACATCAATGGGGCCAAGCTGAATCGGGATCATCCGACCCGGTCAGGATCGGGTTATATGGTTACGCACAAGCCGGACTTCCTGGCCATGAACGACTCCTGGTCGCAATGGCTGAATATGAAATACGACGCGAGCGGTTCGGTATGGGCCATCGACTGGTATGATAAGAACCAGTGCCACAGCCCGAACCCCGATGTGCACAACAAAACAATGGGCCGCATTTTCAAAATCACCCACGACAATGACAAATGGGTACAAGTCGATTTAGCGAAGGCGTCGGATAAGGAACTGGTTAATTACCAACTAAACTCAAATGAATGGTTTGTACGACAGGCCCGGACCATTTTACAGGAGCGTGGACCGAACAGGAAAGTACACAAAGCCCTGAAGGAAATTCTGGCCCAAAACCCCGATGCCACCCGAAAACTCCGTGCATTATGGGCACTTCACGTCACGAAAGGACTCACCGAGAAAGAGTTGGTGGATTTGCTGTCGAATGAAAATGAATACGTTCAAAGTTGGGCTATTCAACTGCTGGCCGAAAACAAAACCGTTTCCCCCGAAACACTGAAACGCTTCGTGGCTTTAGCCCAAACGGACAACTCGTCGCTGGTGAGGCTTTATCTGACATCGGCCATGCTCCGGCTGGAACCCGCCCAGCGGTGGGACGTACTGGATGCACTCGTTCAGAAATCCGATAATAAAGATGATCACAATTTACCCCTGATGCTTTGGTATGCTGCCGAACCACTGGCGGCTGTCGATATGAAACGGGCACTGGTATTGGCTCAAAAATCAAAAATGCCGAAGCATCTGCCCTACACTATTCAACGCATTGGCGCTATCGGTACGGACGAGGCAAAGAAATTGCTGAAAGAG
>JANPJE010000500.1:0-12297 GCA_031425355.1 Spirosoma sp.
TACCCGGCCATTTGACTCAGCGCCACCTGACGCAGCCCCATTTGACTCGGCACCATCACCCGCACCGCCAGCATATGACAAATCGGTATCGGCATTAGCGGGAAGTTCGGCCTGTGGGTTTTGCTTAGCAGTTGCATTGCCCCCTTCGTTATTGCCGCCTTCGTTGATGGCCGTTTGGGTAGCGGCTGGTGCAGGAGCACTGCCACCGCCATCGAGCAGTACTTTAAAATTCGCACCCTTTTCGCCGACAACGGCGATGATTTCGTCAACGGCAACCGATGCGCCTTCTTTCACGCCGACGTACAGCAACGTACCTTCTTCGTAGGCTTCGAGGTCCATTGTGGCTTTGTCGGTTTCGACTTCGGCCAATACGTCGCCCGCTTTCACCGTGTCGCCTTCTTTTTTATGCCACGCCACAATGGTCCCTTCGGTCATGGTGTCGCTCATCTTGGGCATCCGAATGATGGATGCATTTATATTCTCCGCTGGTGCTGCCGAAACCGCCTGGGGAGCGGGGAGTTTGGTCGAAGTTTCATCAGGCGCACCACCCGCAGGTGAGGGGGCCGGGTCCGGTTTAGCGGCTGGTGCTTCCTGGCTACCTCCGCTGGAACCACTAAGCAGGGCTTTATAGTCTTCGCCGTCTGCTCCGATAATGGCCAAAACGCCATCGACCGGCACAGACGCGCCTTTTTCAACACCGATATACAGCAACGTACCTTCTTCGTAGGATTCTAAGTCCATCGTAGCCTTATCAGTTTCAACTTCGGCCAGTACGTCGCCGGATTTTACTTTATCGCCCACTTTTTTGTGCCACTCCGCAATGACGCCTTCGGTCATGGTGTCGCTCATCTTGGGCATTCGGATTAATTCAGCCATAGTAGCTATGTGTATATCGGGTTATACGAAGGAGTGCCGAATCAGCAACATCCGGTACGGGATCATGCTGATGCATCTGGGGTCAAATTTAGCGGAAAGCAAGCAAGGTTGTATCGTTCGGCTGCCTTTTCTGTCAGAACACCCATGAACGATTCAACCTTGCTTTTCCCATTGTCAAAAAGCCCCGCACCTCCGGTCCTTTTTGAGAGAACGTCTTTTTGAACTGATTTTTCTACGCCAGTGCCGCAACGCCCGGCAGGGTTTTGCCTTCCATGTATTCCAGCAGGGCACCGCCCCCGGTCGATACGTAGCTTACGCGGTCGCCGTAGCCAGCCTGATTCACAGCCGAAGCTGAATCGCCCCCGCCAATGAGTGAAAATGCACCATTTTCTTCAGTTGCTTTCACGACCGCTTCGGCGATGGCGTTGGTACCGTGTGCGAAATTCTCGAACTCAAACACGCCCATCGGACCATTCCAAAGAATCGTTCTCGATTTTGAGACGATGTCCGTAAATAACTTAATTGTCTCAGGACCAATATCTAATCCCTGCCAGCCATCGGGAATCTGGCCGGTTGCAACAACCTGACGATTGGCGTCATTTGAGAAGTCGTCGGCGCAGAGATTGTCGAGTGGCATGTAAATTTTTACGCCTTTTGCCTCCGCTTTTTTCAGCAGTTCAAGAGCTAATTCCTGCTTATCGGCTTCGAGGAGCGACTTGCCAATCTGCCCACCCAACGCTTTGGTGAACGTATAGGTCATGCCCCCGCCAATGATGAGGTTGTCGACCGTATCGAGTAACTTCTCGATAATCAGGATTTTATCGGAAATTTTGGCTCCGCCCATGATGGCTGTAAACGGACGTTCGGCCTCTTCCAGAATTTTTTTGGCGTTGGCTAACTCAGCGTTCATCACGTAACCGGCAACGCGGTCGTCAAAAAACTGACCCATTACGGCGGTCGATGCGTGGGCGCGGTGAGCCGTCCCAAACGCGTCGTTTACCCAAACGTTGCCCAGTTTTGATAGTTTTTCGGCAAAGGCAACGTCGCCTTTTTCTTCCTCTCTATAAAAACGAAGGTTTTCGAGCAATAGGATTTCGCCCGGTTGCAGGCTGGCAGCGAAGTCGGTAGCCGACTGACCAATGCAGTCATCAGCAAATTTTATGTCGCGGCCAAACGCTTCTTTCAGCGCGGGCAACAGGTGTTTAAGCGAATATTTTTCTTCGGGACCGCCTTTTGGCCGACCGAGGTGCGACATCAGAATGGCCGAGCCGCCATCGTTCACGATTTTCAGGACGGTCGGGATGGTCGCCTTGATACGGGTATCGTCGGTGATGTTGTTCTCTTTGTCGAGAGGCACGTTGAAGTCAACCCGAACGAGGGCTTTCTTACCGGCAAAATTGTAGGAATCTACGGTTTTCATGCGACTGCGTATGGTCGTTGGTTTGCGGGGTCAAACTTAGCGGTTTTTCGGCAGACACAGACGCGAAGTTTATCGGCAATCATTATGCCCCGGCAATTCGCAGAGCTGTGAAGCGGGCGATCTGATCGAAGTCGGCGTCGTTGTGCAGAATCGGTATGTCGTAGAACATAGCGTAATGCGCAATCAGGCAGTCGTTGGGCTTGCGAATCGTTACGCCTTTTTTGCGGAGCGTGCGGTACAACTGCGCGGCTTCGATGGCGGCTTCGACCGGGTCGAGTTTCAGCATAATCAACGCCAGCATATTTCTTTTTACCTGATTGAACAGGAAGTCTTCGTGTACTCCCTGCAAAACTTCCTGTATAATAGTGGAGGTAACGTATATATTCAGATCGGAAAGACGCAGATATTTTCCCAGTAAACGAACCTGATCGGTATCACGTTGCCTGATATAATCAATCCAAATTGAGGTGTCGACAAGAATTGGCTCCATTATTTTGCCAGTCGCATCTGCTCCAGATCACCTTCCCAATGGACTTTACCCGGCCACTCTAAAATCTGTTTGCGGTTAAGCATTTTCACGTAGTTCTCCAATGCCTGTTCAACAACCTCTTTTTTCGTTTTCGCCCGACTTAGTTCCATTGCTTCTGCCAGCAAATCGTCGTTAATGTCAATATTCGTTCGCATGACTTTTCAGAATTTCAGGACTTCCACGGAGAGCCGTGCCACGGTTTGTTAGACATCATTAGTAACCGTGGCACGGCTCTCTGTGGAAGTCCTATATTTATACACAAAGATAGTATTTTCTATACACATCAATAGTTCCCTTCGCTCCCACCCCCGCCGAAGTTACCCCCTCCATATCGAAGATTATCTTTTGGTCCGTGAGCCGCTGAACCAGCGGCCTGAACAGCGGCAATGGTCGCTGCATTGATAAATAATTCATTCGGCGAATCGTCGTCCGGTGCATCGGTAAATCCATACTTTGGGCGGGATAGATAGCGAATACCAAACACCGCAATGCCAATCAATACCAGCCCTCCGAGCGTCAGGGCAACATTCAGCGGCACTACAGCCGTATATTCGTGGAGCGTCATAACAGCCGCGATCAGGCCTAACGTAGCCAGAATCAGCAGCATCCGTAACGGAGGTTGTGGGCCTTTTTTTGTCAATCCCTGCCATAAATAGATAGCTGGAATGGCAAACGTCAGGAACCAGAACAGAGCAGGCAACGCAATTTCGGGCGCACCCGTCACAATGGGGCCGCCGGGACGCGATTCGAGCAACAGTCCGTTCAGTTCACGCACCACGAAATAGTTGCCGCTGGCTGCCAGTACGATCAATGCAATCCACTGCGTCAGGTTCAGTGCATCGGTGTAATAGACCTGATTGACCGTGCGTTTCAGAATCTGACGCACACCCGCATAGAGCACCCCCGAAATGGCCATCATCACGAACGGCAGCGCGTCTTTGCCCCAACTGACTTTCAGCAGACTATCGAAAATAAAGGCGTAGAACGTAGCGAGGGCGAAAAAGGCAATGAGCGTATCGCCATAATACCAGAGTACAAGCAACAACAGAGGTAACGTAACCAGACAGTGCGTGGCAACCGAAAGTCCGTTCGGCAGCAGTTGATTAAGCCCAAACGCCAGAAAACCGGTCAGCGTGACGACAAACGCATTGTCGATGCCATTTCGATACAATAGGCGCCGGTTGATGAGCAGACGCCCGACAAACGCAACGCCAATACCAAATCCTATGTTGAACAACGCATCGACCGATTGATTGGCCGACATCGACAAAAAGATACTGGCGGGTAGCAGGTAACAGGCCAGAATAGCAACGGCTGTAAACAGAAACAATCCAATTTCGAGAAAGCCGTTCGTTTGCCGAAATTCAACCGGATACGTTTGCCGGGCAGCGGCCATCTGCTCATCGGAGAGAAGACCCTGCCGATGCCATTTCCCGGCCTGAATCAGCACTTCGCGGTTATGAATCCATTGTTCGTTATACGCTTTCATTCGTTCGGTTGCCTTTGGGTAACTGGCTCATCAGGTAATAAACGAACGCAATGCCCGTCACGATAAAGTACCAGTAATAGATGTCGTCGGAAGTAGGATTGAGGTAATGAAAAAACAGGTACGTAATGCCAATATAGCCATACACGGCACTCATCAGCAGAAACAGAAACGAGCCCTCGGCTCCGCCGGGCACCTGCGTTTGGCGCTGCTGCCGGGCATACCGGTCGAAAGCAAAGCAAGCCACGGCAAGTCCAAGTGCGAACAACAAACGACCCTCATCGAAGTTAAACAGCCCGCCCAGCAGGGCCACCATCAGCAGGTTTCCGGCAATGGTCAGGTAGGTGTAGGTGAAATGCACCTTAATACGTTGTTTTGCCAGCACAACCGCGAGAGCGATGAGCACAAGGGACAGTCCAATGGCCGATAGCACCGTTGGCTGATCGAAAAAGTTGGTTTTGAAGTAAAGTTCGAGCGGTCGAACCGTGACGCCCACCCACGAAATCAATGCGGTGAGCGCCATGCCTAACACGCCCCGATGATCGAACCGATAGGCCAATGGCAGGAACAGGAGAGCGGGCAACAGCGTGACTAAGCCGTAGCGGTTCCCGAATACGTTATACGCATATTGCGCGTAGCCTTCCAGTGTTAAAAATAATAGACAGGCCAGAATCAGGGCGTAATCGCCAAAGGTCGAACGGCTTTTTGTTTGATCGTGTGTCCATTCGGGCCGGTATTTCCAGACGAAATAAAAGCACCCAACACAGGCCGCTGCAATAGCCGTCAGCAAGGCACCGTGCCCGATTCGGTCAAAGTTGTCATAGACCAGCAACCCCAACCCTGAACTGACCAGCAAAATGCCCGTATAGAGCAGTGACCGCAATTCCCAATGGAGCGAAAACGGCTTATTCTGCTCTATTTGGGCGATTTTAACCTGCTGATCCGGCAAAACAATACCCTGTTTACTCAGTTCATTGAGAACATCAGTTGGGGACATAAACAGTTATTTTTGTGTTATTTGTATATGGTCGGACGACAGAAAATTATCCTCACTCCCCGCTATTACCTCGACAATTTCCGGTACGTGCTGGATTTTGTCAAACGCCTGTACGGTAATCTGTTGAACGATGCTGAATGGGATTTTGTGCGTCGATTTGAGGCATTGAGCCTCGATGCCCAGTGTTTGTATGTACGACTGAGCAATCGCAAAGGACTCTTTTTTAGGGTCAACAAACTACAATATACCGAAATAACTGACTTACCGGCAGCGGTTGGCGAGTTAATTCTGGCTGGTTTCATCGAACGGCTGTCCGTTCATCACGCCAGCATGGGCGACGACGCGCTGGGCGTTTTCACAAAACCCGAGTTGATGAATCTGTTGCCGCTGCAGCCGGAAGAAATTCGTCCATTAGCCAAAGAAAAGAAAGAGATCGTTGTTCGTTACGCGCTGAACGAGCTTGATTTTGGTGAGATCGTTACGAGCCTGACCACGCGCGAGACAGTCATCCGAATGAACTTCGAGGCCGAAGGCATGATGATTAAATACCTGTTTTTCGGCAATCGGGGTAATAATATGACCGAGTTCGTGGTGCGCGACCTCGGCATGGTCAATTTTGAGCGATATGACGAGAGTAAACTTACTGCCCGCTTCCGTACCCGAAAAGAGGTAGAAGATAAACTTCTGATTTCGCTCACGAACGAAACGTTTTACGAACTCAAAGAAGCCGAAACACCTGCCGACAATATTTATAACTGGTTTTTGAACTGGAACGAAACCCGCCCCGAACTGACCGAAATCGCCATTCCGGGTTACCAGAAATTGGTGTGCCGTGTGGGTGGTTTTCTGGAACGGCAAAAACTGCCCGATCAGGCATTGGCCGTTTATGAACTGTCGGATCGGGTTCCGGCGCGGGAACGGCGTGTGCGGCTGCTGTTCCGAAACGGTTCGGTGGACGAAGCGCTGGCCCTTTGCGACGAGATTGCGGTAAATCCATTGAACGCCGAAGAGCGGTATTTCGCGACTGATTTTCGGGAGAAGATTCTAAGCGCGGGCGAGAAAAAACGCAGCCGCAAAGCCACTACGCGCTTTTTATCAGATGCCGAAAGCGTGAATATTCCGGCGGCTTACCGCCATCATGTCGAAGCGGGCGTAATGAACTATTATTTAGAGCAGGATTTCGACGCGGCTTTCACGGAAAATTATCCCTGGCGCGGGCTGTTCGGACTGGTGTTCTGGGACATTATTTATGACGCCAACGTATCAGCCATTCACCACCCGCTGCAACGCGCCCCGTCCGATTTTTACCTGCCCGATTTCTACATTAAGCGCGAAGATTTGCTAAAAAAACGACTTATCGAACTCGACACCAAAGACGACTGGCGACGCCATACGGGCCGGATGTTTAACGCCAAATACGGCATTACGAACGTACTGGTCGACTGGTCGGACGAATTGCTGACCCTCGTTCAGCGGATGATTGACCTACTCGATATTGAGCAACTGCGACTGATTCTGCTCGAAATGGCCCGCAACGTCCGCGAACATACGCGCGGCTTTCCTGACTTGCTCATCTGGAATGAGCAGGGGAAATATGAGTTTGTCGAAGTCAAATCCCCCACCGACCACCTCGGCCCGCAGCAATTGCACTGGCTGGAGTTTTTCCAGACGATTGGCGTTCACGGCAAAGTGGTACGTGTTATCTGGGAAGCCTGATAATCAGCCAAGTACGTAAAGTTCGAAAACGTTATCGGTTCGCTTGAAAACGGCAGCTATTCATGATCATTTACTACACTGCACGGGCAATATTTGACGAAAGCATTGATGAGGGACCAGGCTGGAACGGGTATATTGCCTGGACCGGGATGACTCATTTAACTGAAGTTGTTTCACTTGACGATCTGCTAAACAAACCCTTGGTAGAACCCGACTACGGAAACGCAGAGGACTGGACCCATGTCGTAACGCAGGGGCACTATATAACTGGATTGTTCACAACGCTCGATTATGTGCTGAAAAAAGTAAAGCCAATCGACAGGTTTAATCTTTTAGCCGTCGTTATCGAACCGACAGAAGCGTGTAAAGATGTTACGATTGAGGATTTCGAGTTTATTGGCTACGACCTGCAAGAGAAAGACTTTGGTGTAAGCTCATTGACAAACTGCGATGGGTTTGACGAACCTTATTCACCCATTGACATCAATCAGTTTGGCCTGTTAAACGAGTTTGAGAAAGCCTATTCTATCAAGAAAAGACTTCTGACCAACAACCCGGAACACCCTCATGCTGATGCGAATGTGATGGCTATATGGCGACACAAAAAAGTTGGACGCGCCGTCATCTAAATCGTTCTTTAATTTCCGGGCTTCGTGTGTGATAAACCTGCTCAACAAGTCAGCTAAATTACTTTATTTATGCTCTACCAAAAGCATCTGATCGTTTTTCCCTTTGAGTAGATAACCGCCCGGTGCTTTTACAATAAAATATTTCATTGGCTCACGCTCAATTATTTGTGTCTTTCCATCCGCTTCCATTGAAATTGGGCTGGGTTGTAAACAGAGTGAGTCGTCTTTAAATCGCCAACTAATCGGACTGTCTTTAAGAATAGTGGTTCCCCTTTTTGCTCGGAACGTAGCATTACCATCTTTATAAAAAAGAAATAAAAGGTTTAAATCTTTCCCAGCCTTACTGGTATCTTCTTCTGCCCAAATAAGAAATGTCTTGTTGGAGAGGTCGATTGGATTGATTGCCAATTTTGGGTTGGCTATTTTTTGCGCTGAGGTTATAAAGGGAGCAGAAAGTAGCAGAGATAGAAGGCAAATGGTTTTACGGGCAGGCATAGGTTTGTGATTTGTATATGATGCTGGTCGTAATATTAACTAAATGTTCGACCAATTTATTAGTGGAAGCGGATTTGTGGGATCATCATCGATCCGCCTTTACCGGTTTTGTATGACAAGAAGCACGTCATGGAGGAGAGTCTTTAACATAACAAACAGAGAGTATGAAGTTTCAGGTACGTGTGTCCAGTCAGGTAGCCCCCACGTTATCAGACTCATGGAGCGTTGGACGACAGAACGAGAAGAGCAACTATTTGGGATGAAAGGGAAGGTTGTTCGAGTAATTTGGGAGGCTTGAGGTGCCAAAACTGCTTTTATTGTTAGCAAGTAGTAAATGGATGAAATAAGGAGTCTGAATTCAGTAGGGTTATGTTTAGGTGTTACGATATCTACACAATTCGAAACCCTAAACGGCCAAAGACAACCGCACAAAACCCATGAACATCGAAATCAAACATCTCAACCAAAATGACATTGTCCATTTCACTGATCTCGTAAGGGTTTTCGCCGACGTTTTTGATATGGAACCGTTTAGATTACCTGACGTAAATTATTTACAGAAACTGTTACGCAGAAAAGAGTTTATTGTACTTGCAGCAATCCTGGGTAATGATGTTGTAGGCGGGTTAACGGCACACATTTTACCGTCCTGCTACTCAGAAACATCCGAAGTATATATTTATGATCTTGCCGTTAAACCTATACATCAACGAAAAGGAATTGGCAGAAAATTACTTGTAAGCTTGAGCGAATACTGTAAAATGAGTGGATTCCGTGAGTTTTTCGTTCAGGCCGACGTTGATGATGTTCACGCTCTTGATTTTTACCAGTCAACAGGTGGACTTGCAGAAAAGGTTGTGCATTATTCGTACACTACAACCACTGAAGCAAACAACCTATAGCTCACTCAAACCCGCCCCACACGCAGAAATACGGGAAACGTTACTTCTCGCTCACCATTACCCCAATGTGGGGCCAACTCATCACGTAACCCAAGTACCGGGTCTTCTTCATTCTCGTGAACGTATTGCCGCACCGCCGACCACGTTCGGAGGTAGTTCAGGAATCGCTCCAGAGGCCAGGTGCGCCGGGCGGTAAACGTTGCCTGCTGTGCATCGGCGAAGGGAAACGGCAACGTAGCGTAGGCATGGTCGATGTGCGTCCGTTGCGGGTCCCAGTACGGACCGACGCGATTCCGGTAAAAGTCCAGCATAACCGGATCAAGATCAGGGCTGATATCTACCAGTCCATATCCCCATTCGGCAATGACCGCACCGGGTTTTGCTACCCGCCGAACTTCCTGATGAAACAGATCTACATTAAACCAGTGGAGAGCCTGCGCTACCGTAATCAGATCGAAGGTTTTGTCGGAAAACGGTGTTTGTTCAGCCGGGCTGATCTGGTAGTTGATATTCGGTTTTTTGACAGCCAGAATCAGTTGTGTTTCACTGATGTCCGTCGCTTCGACCTGCTCAAATAAACCGGCCAGTGCGCCCGCAACCTGCCCGTTTCCAGTGGCACAGTCCCAGGCAAGGTGACGGTCAGGGTTGTACGACAGAATAAAATCGTATAAATCAGCAGGGTAGTCGATGCGGTATTGGGCGTATAGATCGGCGTGACCCGAAAAGCGGTCGAGAGGCTGCATACGTAGCAATTGCAGGAAAGTGCTGATCTGTGATACAGAGATGCCATTTCATCACCACGTTGTTTCAAAAGATGGCATCTCTATATCACACAAATCAGCCTTTTCCCTATCAGGTGATTAAGTTATTTTTAACAAGTTTAAACGTTTTTCAGGAACATCTGTCTAACAATTGGTTTATTAGGAAAAACCGAAGCTAAAATTGGGTTATCATGTGAAACCATCTATTTTTGCGCGGTTGCCCTTCTGCCCTTATTAATCTGTTTGTTCATTTATCGTTTACCTGATTCTCATGAAAAAATTAATTGGCCTTCTCATCGCTTCGGCATCGCTGGCCGTTGCCTCATTCGATGCTAACGCTCAGGCACCCGCCGACATCCCGGCGGACATGAATGCGCTGATGAGCAAATATACCTGTATCGCCTGTCACCGTCCGAATCAACGCCTGGTTGGGCCAGCGTATGCGGATGTTGCCAAGAAAAAATATTCGAACGAGCAAATCGTTAACCTGATCTACAACCCGATTCCAACGAACTGGCCGGGTTACCCGGCCATGATGGCGATGAAGCAGGTGCCAAAAGACGATGCGATGAAACTGGCAGTCTGGATTAATTCGTTAGATAAAAGTCCGGCGAAAAAGGGGGCAGCCACCAAAGCAAAAAGCAAGAGTAAAAAAGCATAAATACATGAAAAGCACCGGACTCACATCCGGTGCTTTTTTTATGGCCTATACCTGTGAAGCAGCACAGAATCAGCCAACCTACATACCCTTATTGGCTAACGATCATTTTTGTGTTAACTGGCAATTCGGGCGTTGTCCGGGCAGGAGGGCCACTCATCGTGATATGGTTCATGGCTGGTGGCTCGATGGTGAACTGTTGAACGAACTTATCGTTCTGTTTACTTAGCTCGAGCGTGTACGTACCAGCAGCCATAGGCGATAAGTCGAAGCACCGACGATAGTAAACAACCGTCTCAAATTCATCATACACACGCTTTCCTTTTTCATCCCGAATCACTACGTGAACTCCACCCGCCGTTCGGTTGTTGAAGTTGACTTTAATCTTTGATGGTTGGGTAGTGACGGGATAAACGCAGGCTTCAAAGCTGGCTGGCGTGGCTGTTAATTTTGTCTGTCCTGTGAACGTCTGCGCCTGGGTTGATGGGGCAGATAACAGGCAGGCCATGAGCGCACCAAGTGCGCCGTACTGTAACGAAAAGCGATTCGCTTTCATGGTGGTAATTAGTAAAAAAGTGGATAGATTCACTCAGCTTTGTGCCAAATGATAATTGGTTTGTATATAGAATCAGGGCGTTTCTGTACTTATTAAGCCGTGTTTGCCGTTGCTCCTACACATCAGTTTAGTCGCGTCAACAAACTCATCGGGAAACATCCAGATAAAAATTGTTGCCTTTTTATTCAGCAGACGGTGAGTTGAGGTGAAACCCGTTTGTGATTATATTCATCGCTATGACACCGGATGGGCGCATTGACCGAATAGAAGACTTATTTATGGAGCTAAGTCTAAAACTTGACCAGCTACTTGAGGGTCACACGCGAATTCTCAACATGTTTGCTCGTGATACGACAAGTGATGAAAAAGCAGTGGGGAAACTGCCATCCAAATAATGAATTCAAACAGGTTCTGGGAGGAGTTATTCTGGGCAAGGTACACAAAACGATTTCCTACAATGAGGTCAACGATTTGACTAATTTGTTACGCTCATTCAGGAACGATTGACGTAGCAAGCCCAACCAAAGGTTAAATAATACATGTTAATCAGTACTTTTTTGTTTAGTAAAGCATGGCTATACAGCCTTCGTGTTTTGCGAAAAGCATTGCCTTCGGCACTTTCATTACCCGAAACAAAAACGCCCGACCATGTGAGACACATGGTCGGGCGTTACGTTATTTACAAATATCAAATAGGGTAATAATCTCTCTTACTCCACAACTTTCAGACTCCGCTGCCGAACGGCTTCGTACAACACGACGCCCGTAGCGACCGATACGTTCAGTGAGCCAACCGCGCCCAGAAGCGGAATTTTCACGTGCGTATCGACCATGCGCAGCAGTTCGGGCGATATACCATCTTCTTCCGATCCCACAATAATAGCCATTGGGCCGGTCAGGTCGGTAGTGCGCTCATACAAGTCGCGGCTCGATTTCTCGGTACAGGCGACGACTGTAATGCCCGATTCCTGTAAGTATTTGACGGTTTCGGTGAGTTCGGGTTCGCGGCAAACCGAAATGTGGTTCAACGCGCCCGACGATGTTTTCATGGCATCGGAGTTGATGGCTGCGGCACCCCGGCCCGGAATGACGATGCACTGAATACCTGTGCATTCGGCGGTGCGGGCAATAGCGCCAAAGTTCCGGACGTCGGTGATGCGGTCGAGAAGCAGGAAAAAAGGCACTTCGCCCCGCTCAAACACATCGGCGATGACGTTGGAGAGTTTAACGTACTGCACCTGCGCAATCAGGCAAACAACGCCCTGGTGATTT
>JANPJE010000501.1:0-10306 GCA_031425355.1 Spirosoma sp.
AACTTTACAACCTTACAACTCTACAACTTTATAACTAATTAAAAAACGCACCGCCAGTTCGTAACCCGTCAGGCCCAGACCGACAATGACGCCTTTGCATTTGGCCGATAGATAACTGTGATGTCGGAACGATTCGCGGGCGTGGACGTTGGAAATATGCACTTCTACAGCGGGAGCCGTCACCGCCGACAACGCATCGGCAAGGGCGATGGACGTATGGGTGAGCGCACCCGCGTTGATGACGATGCCATCGACCTCGAAACCGAGTTCATGAATTTTATCAAGCAGCTCGCCTTCGTGATTCGACTGAAAATAGCGAAGTTGCACGTCGGGAAACAGCGCTTCAATGGTTTTCAGATAGTCTACGAACGAGCGGTTACCATAAATATCCGGCTCGCGTTTGCCGAGCAGGTTCAGATTCGGGCCGTTGATAATCAGGATTCGTTTCATAAGGGTTTACGGTTTATGGTTTACGGTTTACGGTTGGCTGACGCGTCAGCTACTCTTGCGTCAGCCAACCATAAACTATAAACCGTAAACCATAAACCACCTAATGTGGCAAAGTTATATAAACGCGTTTAAGAACTACCTAAAACTGGAACGGTCGCTGGCCGATAATTCGGTAGAAGCTTATTTGCACGATGTCGAAAAACTGCATGAGTACATCCTGCTCACCGACCCCGCCCGGACGCCGGTAGACGTTTCGGAGAAGGAGTTGATGAATTTTCTGCAATACCTGGGCGAGTTAGGTTTGGTAGCGCAGAGCCAGGCGCGGATGCTGTCGGGTTTAAAGTCGTTCTTTAATTACCTGATTTTCGAGAATCTGATTCAGCACGACCCAACGCAATTGCTCGAAGCCCCGAAGTTGGGCCGTAAACTTCCTGATACGTTAAGTTTCCCCGAAATCGAGTCTGTTTTGAGTGCTATCGACCTTTCCACGCCCGGCGGCACCCGCGACCGCGCCATGATCGAAGTGCTCTATAGCTCTGGCCTTCGAGTGTCGGAATTACTCAACCTACGGCTCACCAACTGCTTTTTCGATTCGGGTTTTATTCGCGTGCTGGGCAAAGGTGATAAGGTTCGATTAGTGCCGATTGGCCAGGATGCGATGCATTATACGCTCATTTATATCGAGCATGTACGGAGCAAGTTGGCTGTGCAGAAGGGCGACGAAGACACAATTTTCCTGAATCTTCGCGGCAAGCAGCTTTCCCGAATATCGGTGTTCACAACCATCAAAAAACTGGCGTCGGAGGTGGGTATTCAAAAAACGATTAGCCCGCATACGTTCCGGCATTCGTTTGCTACGCACCTGATCGAAGGCGGTGCCGACCTACGGGCAGTGCAGCAAATGCTTGGTCATGAGTCCATTACGACCACCGAAATCTACACCCATCTCGACCGCGATTATCTACAGCAAACCCTGCGCGAGTTTCACCCACGAGCGAATAAAGGTCGTGGTCGCTGAACGGGCGAATCCACCATACTGTATAGCCACTCCGACTACTCACCTGATACTGGGCATATCTACTCAGAAAACTAAGGAATAATGTATTAAATATGTGACTATTCTAATATTATACACCTATTAATCAATAAGTAGTTTTTTATTTAAAATTATGATTTATCGTAAACTTAAAGTTTACTATCTTTGATTATTATACTCACCTGATAACAATGGAAAATTTTATGGAAAACAGATACCATGTGCTTCATATAGATGACGACATCTATATTAGAAAGATTATTCAGCAGACCTTGAGTGCCGAGTTTGACTTAACCTCTTGTACAAACGGAATTGAAGCGATGACCTGGCTGGAAAACGGGAATCTGCCGGACATTATCCTGACCGATTTACGGATGCCACTCCTTGACGGACAGGAAGTTATCAGCCTAATCCGTAGTGGTTCACTCTATCGGAACATACCCATCATCGTGCTGTCCAGCATGGAAGACAGTGCTCTGAAAGTAAAGTGCATTGAGCAGGGAGCGGATGATTTTATCATGAAACCGTTCAATCCGATGGAGGTAAAAGCGAAGATTAAAGCCTTAATGCGCCGGACCAACGAACGCCGGAACTTTCGGTCAACTTTCGATTCTACACGTTTGAGTCCATTTCGGTAGTTAACCTTCCTGAAACCATATGCTTTCGGAAGTAACAATCAAAGAGGTTGATTTCCACGTCCTGCATGTCGAAAATGACCCGAACAGAATCGTTGACTTCATCCAGACTTTTTCTCAACTGGTAAAAGTAGCAACGGCTACCAGCCGAGCCGAAGCTCTGTCAAAATTGCAGCAGGGTCAGGCGGTCGATCTGGTCGTTATCAACGACGCGCTGGGTGGGCTACAGTTGTTGAATAGTCTCCACTCAGCCCGTGTTCACCGCGAATTCGCAACTATGCTGCTCACTGCCGATGCCGTAACCGACACGAACGTTCAGGCAGAAGGACAGCCCCTCATCGACATATTCCCGCTCAATTTTGACGACACAGCCCTGCGCCAACGCCTGACGTACCTAATCCGAAAGAAAGAATATAAGACTATTGAAAATGAACTCAAAGGCTTCAAAGCATTGAAGGTTCCGCTTGGCAAACGCCTGTTCGATATTGCGGTATCATTCGGCGTTTTGCTGTTCATTTCGCCAATATTGATTGTGGTGGCAGCGCTGGTTCGGCTCGATTCAAAAGGGCCGATCTTCTACAAATCCAAGCGCATTGGCATGGGCTACAAACTTTTCGAGATGTACAAATTTCGGACCATGCGCATCGGTGCCGACACGATGATTGCCGGGATGGCGTCGCAGAATATGTACAAATCAGCCCTTCCCGAACTGGCTCCCGATGCGCTTTGCGAAACGTGCCAACTGGCCGGAACTGACTGCCAACGCCCTCTTTTTCAGGACAATATGCAGGTGTGCGAAGTGCAGGTGCAACGTACCCGTAAGGCAAAGGCCATGTTCATGAAGTTTAAGGAAGACCCGCGCGTAACGCGACTTGGCAAGTTCCTTCGCAACTCCAGCATCGACGAATTACCGCAGCTTTTCAATATTCTCAAAGGCGATATGTCGTTTGTTGGAAACCGCCCTTTACCGCCTTACGAAGCCGAAAAGCTGACGACCACGGCCTATGCCCGCCGGTTTGCCGCCCCCGCCGGATTAACGGGACTCTGGCAGGTTACCAAGCGGGGTAAAGCGGGCGTTTCGGATCAGGAACGGATTCAATTAGACGCCCTCTACGCGAAAACGTACTCGTTCAAAACGGATTTAATCATCCTGATCAGAACGGTGAAAGCCGTTTTTCAGAAAGAAAATGTATGACAACGGCCCCGCTCGTTTCGCTGATCACCCTGAACTACAACCAGGCAGAGTTGACGTGTGCGCTGCTGGAATCCATTCGGCACCTCTCCTACGCGAACATTGAGGTTATTGTGGTGGATAATTACTCGGTGCAGAACCCCTCAGAGTTGATTCGGGACCGGGGTTTTGTCAATACGCGGGTCATTGTCAACAACGAGAATCTGGGTTTCGCTGGGGGGAACAACGTGGGTATCCGGCACGCAACGGGCGATTTTCTACTGTTTCTCAACAACGATACCGAAGTAACGCCCAATTTGATTGAGCAGCTTCTGGAACCCTTTGCAACCGATCCCACCATTGGCGTAACGTGCCCTAAAATCCGGTATCATCAGCAGCCATTCGTTATTCAATACGCGGGTTATACGCCCCTGAACACGTACACCGGGCAGGCGTGGGCCATTGGCAGTCAGCAGGAAGACCGGGGGCAGTTCGATAATCCGGGAATAACTCCTTTTGCACATGGTGCGGCAATGATGGTGAAACGGGAGACTGTAGAGTGGGCCGGACTGATGCCCGAGGTTTATTTTTTGTATTACGAAGAACTCGACTGGTGCTGTCGGATTCGGCAGGCGGGGTATCAGATTTATTACCAGCCCTCGGCTTTGGTATTTCACAAAGAGTCGATGACGGTGGGCAAAGGCAATCCATTAAAAGTCTACTACCAGACCCGCAACCGCATTTTGTTCATGCGCCGGAACGTATCAACGCTGCCGCTGTTCATTTTCCTGCTTTATTTCGCCGTGTTCGCTCTGCCGAAAGCTATAGTCCTGTACGGATTGAGAAGGCAATTTTCGTTTCTGGAAGCACTGCTCAACGGTGTCGGCTGGAACCTGCGTCATGCCGTAACGCGACCCGACGTATTAACACAACCGACATATAAACCATCTGATAATCAGCTATCAACGACAAGCATATGAGAATCGGGATTGAAGCGCAACGCCTGTTGAGGCCGCACAAACACGGTATGGATATTGTCGCGCTGGAGCTGATTAACGCTCTCCAGCATCTCGACCACGAAAACGACTATTTCATCTTTGTTCGCCCGGACGAGGACGAAAATTGCCTAACTCTACGGGCTAATTTTACGCTTGTGAAAGTGCCGGGAGCCAACTATGTTCATTGGGAACAGGTCGCTCTGCCCAGAGCCGTGCGTCGGTTTCGGCTGGATGTGCTGCATTGCACGGCCAATACGGGACCGCTTTTTGTTCGAACTCCGCTCCTGCTCACCCTCCACGACGTCCTGTTTCTGGCTCCGACTTTGGGCATCAATACGGCGACAACGTATCAGAAACTCGGCAATAAATACCGCGCGTTGCTGGTACGCCGGTTGGCTCATCGGTGCCATAAAATTCTGACAATCTCACTCTATGCCTCCCAGCAAATCAACGACCGGCTGAACCTACCCAACACGCCGGTCGAGGTGTTGTATAACGGCGTCAGCAATCGGTTTACGCAGCCGATCACTGCCGATACATTTGCCAAGGCGCGGCAAACGTATCGCTTACGCGACCGGTATTTTCTGTTTCTGGGCAGTGCCGACCCGCGTAAAAACATGAAAAATACGGTACAGGCATTTATCCGGTACGCCCAAACCGATTCAGCTATATCGCTGGTAATCAGCGGAAAACTGCCTCATTTTTTGAAGCAGTTATTGACGCCGGACGAGTATGCGTTTGTTATGGAACGATGCCAGTTTATCGGCTACATTCACGACGAAGACCTGCCCGCGCTCTACGCTATGGCCGAAACGTTTCTATTCACGTCGATCAGCGAGGGCTTTGGCTTACCGATTTTGGAAGCGATGGCATGCGGAACACCCGTTATTACGAGTACTCTGACCGCCATGCCCGAAATAGCGGGCGATGCGGCTTTACTGGTCGATCCGCACCAGCCCAGCCGGATTGCCGAAGCCATGCAACAGATCAATCAGGACCCTAAACTCAGGCAAATCCTGATTCAGCGGGGCAAAGAACGGGTGGATCAATTTTCCTGGATACGTACCGCTCAGCAGTTGCTGAACATCTATAAAACGTATGCGCCATACGCTCAGGGAACGCCGAACCCAACCTATTCAATTGCCTGATACTCATGCAGCTACTTCTCCTTTTGTGCTTAGCCATCGTCTTTTACACGTATATCGGCTATGGCATTTTAATTACGATTCTGGTTAGAGTCCGTCGGCTGTTCGTACCTGTCCAGCCCCTCGCGGACGACGATTCCTATACGCCAACGGTCACGCTGGTAATGGCGGCTTATAATGAAATGAGCTGTTTACCGGCCAAGCTCAAAAACTCCCGCGAACTGGATTACCCTACCGACAAACTCCGGCTTTTGTTCGTTACGGAAGGATCGACTGACGGCTCGACGGCCTGGTTAGAAACCCTGCGCGACGGTGGAGACCAGCAGATCGACGTACTGGGCGGGCTTGAACGGGCTGGTAAAGTATCAGCCATGAACCGGGCCATGCAGTACGTTCAAACTCCGCTTGTCGTCTTTAGCGATGCCAACACCCAACTGAATGTCCGAGCCATCCGCAACCTTGTACGGCATTTTCGGGATGAGAACGTCGGGGCCGTTGCAGGTGAAAAACGCATCGAAGTGCTTGATAGTGAAGCGGCTGCGGGTTCGGGCGAAGGGCTTTACTGGAAATATGAATCGTATTTGAAGCGCATGGACGCGCAGTTGCATACCGTCGTTGGGGCGGCTGGCGAGTTGTTTGCGGTACGTACTGCGCTGTATGAAACCGTTGAACCCGACACCCTGCTCGACGATTTTATCATCTCGCTGCGCATCGCCGGAAAAGGCTACCGAGTTCAGTATGAACCAGATGCCTATGCGCTGGAGCGGCCTTCGTTTTCGATTGACGAAGAGCAGAAGCGGAAAATTCGAATTGCTGCCGGTGGTTTCCAATCCATCATGCGGTTGCTTTATTTACTGAATATTATCCGTTATGGTTGGCTGACGTTTCAGTACGTATCGCACCGGGTGTTGCGGTGGGCCGTCACACCGTTTTGTTTGCCACTCATCTGGCTGATAAATCTGGCCCTGATCCTGCCCATTCAGCCGCCAACCGATTTGTATCCAGTTTGGGTGACGTTATTCACTGTGCAATGTTTGTTTTATGGGGCTGCCTGGCTTGGGTATCGGCTGGAGCACCGGCAAATCCGGGTCAAAGCACTGTTTGTTCCTTTCTATTTCACCTTTATGAACGTCTGCGCCATTCTGGGATTTCTACGCTACCGGCGGGGCAATACGTCGGGCATCTGGGACAAAGTCCGACGCGCCGACGACGCAACATTGCAGGTCAATTAGTGGCGCTATCAAGACAAGTTTGTTTTTTTGATAGAATTATTTAACACTGTGGGGCGTGTGTAAGAACTGGTTTTTCGCCGTTTTCATCTTATAAATTGACTTCAGAAAACTGGTGAACAGCACCGGCAGTTTCAACAATTCTGCAGGTCCGATTTGCCGCATTAAGGCCTTCGGTGTGGCTATGTAGAAGGTGAGCAGTAATAGGATGAGTTGAGTGCCCGTAACCAAAAAGAAGAACGTACTGCTCAATAGTCCGCTTGCGAAAACGCCCACCGTCAGCAAGCCCAACAGCAATATCCTGGGGGGCAGCATGGTCTGAAATACCTTGTCGGCATAGTCGATGTTGCCCGTGAACAGAGCCTTCAGGCCCGGCCAAAAATTTAATTTCAGGTATTTGAACTGGGCCGCAATCCATCGGGTGCGTTGCCGTTCAAAAACCGCTTCGTTTGGTACTTTTTCGTCATACACGAATGCGTTTTCCAGATACCCGAACGGAATACCCTGACGCAGCATTCTCATTTCCAATTCTTTATCGAAACCACCGACGGCCTGAATCTCAGGCATACTTTTCTTTAGCAGGTCGTATTCAAACGCCATACCAGAGCCAATCAAAGCCGCCGATAGGCCGACCGACCGGTGTCCCTGCCGGAAAATATGGTTGTTTATTTCTTCGCTGATGGCATCCAGAACGGCCACGCTGCTATCGGTATTTTTAGCTACCCGATGGCTCTGTACAATACGCCATCCCTTCGAAAAAGCCCCATTCACCTGCTGCAAAAAGTCGGGAGCCATTACATTATCGGCATCCAAAACAACAGCAATCGCGTAATTATCAGGCAATTGCTGTAATGCTACGTTCAGTGCCTTTGCCTTTGTCGACTTGTCAAATGACACCTCGACTACCTGAATTGGCATTGCCCGAAGCTGCTGGATCGTGGCCGCTTGCAGGGAGTCGGCAATGACCACAACGTCGTAATCGGTGGTCGGGTAAGTTTGTAAAAGTGCCTCCCGCGCCGACGCGAGAATGACGGCATCTTCGCGGTAGGCAGGAATCAATACGGCAATACGTCGACTTTCGACGGGTAGGTTTTCAGGAAGGTTTTTGACCCGATAAAAGCGACCTGCAATGGCAAAAAACAATAAATACAAAACAACAACCGCCGTAAAGCCGAACACGGTCATCAGCATAAAGTAAATCAGAACCATAGTGGTTTCTTTTGAAAATTAATTGTTGACCAGACGTTTCCACTCGCGACGAAGCCGTTTGGTAAAGGCCTGCCATAACCCACCGTGCTGGAGCAGCCGCCGGTCGCTGGTGCGGGCGCGGGCTTTCCGCGATGTAACGGGATAAAGGCGACCCTTTTTCGAGAGGCATTCGGCCATCCAACCATCTTCGCAGGGGCCGTTTACGTGGTTTGTAACTCCCTGATGTCCAGCGTTTACGTCGAATCCCCCAACGGTTAGAGCGTCGGCCCGACGGAACGCAAAATTGAATCCGAGTACGTTGGTCGATTCACGCGAGCGTCGGCGCAGGACAGCCGCCAGTCGGGAAGCCCGTTCGTACAAAGCCAATTGGAACGGCGATGTATCGGGGCCGGGGATAAACGAATACGTGCCGTAGGTGCAGCTTACATCAGCGTTTTCGAGTGGTTTGATGAGGGCGTCGATCCAGGTTGGCGGATAGGCCGTATCGGCATCGGCATTGGCAATATACGTACCGCGAGCGGCTTCAAGGCCAGCCTGTCGGGCGTGCGCTACGCCCTGTTTCCGCACAAAAACCGACTGAACGCCATAGTCGTCGAGTAGTTCCTGAGTGCGGTCGGTGGAGTTATTATTGAGGATAATCAACTCCATGCGGTAGTGAGTGATCTGATTGGCCATTGACCTGAGCAGCCGCTCAATCGTCTGCTCTTCGTTGTAGGCGGGGACGATTATGGACACCTCCGGATTGTCAACATGGAATCGCATTAATTTACGATGTAATTCACTGATACCCAGTGTGCTGCTTTTCTCGATTACGGCCATATCTCATACGAATTTTATACAAGTATACTGATATAATTTCGCATTTTCGGTACACTGTTCTATTGTTTTCTACAATTATTTAATTTTTAATAAATAGTTAGTTTTCAAAATAACCATATAATTAACATATCGACCGCGAGTCATCAAAATTGAACTATGTAACTGTAAAAAGTTACCTTTTAGACACTTTTGAGTCTTTTTATTAACTGCCTATACCAATTAGCGACTGCCAAATCAATAGTAGTTAGCTTTACACGGTTATAGGCAACTCACTAATCGCCAATTACTTATGTTAATCTTTACATCCACATCTTACAAAAAACAAGTGCTCGCCTTGCTGATTAGCCTTGTTACGTTGCCTGCTCTGAGCCAAACAGCTACGTGCAACTGCGATTACATGATCAACCAGGCGGGTATGTATCGACTCTCGGCGGTGCAGCCGGGACAGACTGTTTGCATTCAGTCCGGGCATTATGAATGGCTGCGTTTCTTTGATCTGCTGGGCGCACCCGGCAACCCGATTCGGGTGGTAAACTATGGCGGGCAAGTGACTATCGGCGGAACAGCGTATTACGCGGGACTACAGTTTTTCACCTGCCGATATTTCGCCGTAACCGGGAATGGCGATGCTCAATATCCCTATGGTATCAAAATCACCCAAACCGGTACAAATGCCACCGCCGTGAACGTTGGCGGCAAAAGTTCCGATTGCGAAATAATGGGCATTGAGGTCGCACAGGCCGGTTTTGCAGGCATTATGGTGAAAACCGACCCGACCTGCGACCCTTCGACGTGGCGCAATGCGTTCACGATGAACAATGTGAATATCCACCACAACTACGTCCACGACGTGATGGGTGAAGGGTTTTACCTCGGCAGTTCGTTCTGGAATGGTCAGACGATTAGCTGCAACGGGGCCAGTCAGACTGTCTATCCCCACGCGATTATGGGGTTGTCGGTTCACCACAACATAGCCGAACGGACGGGGGCCGAAGGGCTGCAATACGCCTGTGCGCCCGATGCCCAGGTTCACCATAATACGGTTCGGCAAACGGGACAGGCTCCCTTTGCAGCCTACCAGAACAACGGCATTCAGATTGGCAGTGGCGGTGGCGGCAGTTGTTACGCCAACATCATTCAGCAGGTTCCGGCGTCGGGATTGATTATTATCGGGCATTTGGGTAACAACCTGATTTACAACAATGTAATCAGCGACGTGGGAGAAAATGGCATCTTCTGCGATGACCGCGAAGGGTCGCTGCCCAATACCTACACGGCTTTCGTGAACAATACGCTGGTGCGGTGCGGGCGCGATGGCTTCAAATTATACAACCAGAACAATACCATCACCATCGACAACAACGTCGTTATTGGCATCGGTCAATACTGCAAATACGTATCGCTGGGGCAGGGCGCAGCGGTTTCACCCCGCAACAATTTCATGTCCAACGACATCAATTCGGCCCTGTTCGTCAACCCGGCCGCCAGTGATTTTCACCTTCTGGCGGGTTCACCGTTGATTGATGCCGGACTTGATGTGTCGTCTTGGACTATCACGACCGATGCCGCCGATCAGCCTCGTCCCCAGAACGGTACGTACGACATTGGCGCGTA
>JANPJE010000502.1:0-2003 GCA_031425355.1 Spirosoma sp.
GACCAAATCCGCCGACTGGTACAGAATAGAAAGCGGTTGAACTGCCTGTACTTCTTCATTCATGGGTTGCAAATAGCACAAAAAACAAAGACAATCATGGATTCTACGTTCTTTGTATTCCTAAACCGGATGCTTCCTGAACCGCATGACTCACCGTTTTTTCGCTATCTGTTCCCTCATTCTGACCGGGTCGTTTGGCCTGTTCGGCATGCCCATTTCGTTTGCCCATGTCCCATCGAGTAGCCTGTTGCAAATTGACGTACGCGATGCCAAAACGGGCAAACCGACGCCCGTGCGCGTACGGCTGACACAGAACGGCAAGCCCGTAAATCGTTTGCCTGATGAAACGGTGGCGGTTTCATATGGCTTGTGGGATCATGCCGACGGCTATGCGTTTCAGCCCGATAGTTCGTTCTATGTTGCCGGTCAGTTCAGGCTTCGATTACCGCCGGGAACGTACCAGCTTACCCTCTCAAAAGGCAATGAATACGGTCGGCAACAGCATACATTAGTCGTTAAAGCGAATCAGGTTTTGCGGAAAATATACACGCTCAAACGCTGGGTAGACATGGCCGCGCGGGGCTGGTATTCGGCTGACGATCACATCCATATCCGGCGGTCACCGGGCGAAAATAAACCGTTGCTGAACTGGATTCAGGCCGAAGATATTAACGTGGGGGTTTTGCTGAAAATGGGTGATTTCTGGGAGACGTATTATCCGCAGTACGCGTTCGGCGAGAAAGGAAATTATGGGCAGGGAAACTACCTGCTTACGTCGGGTCAAGAGGACCCCCGCACCCCCGAACTGGGCCACGCGCTGGGCTTTGGTGCTACGTTGGCGGTGCGAGACAAGCAGAATTATTACGCCTACGATACCGTGTTCGATGAACTGCACAAACGCGGGGGAATTGTCGGATACGCGCACCAGGCTGAGTCATTTCATGGCTACCGAGGCCTGATTCTCGACGGTCTGCGGGGGAAGGTCGATATTCTGGAACTGCTTCAATACTGCGTGTCGGGCACTCCGCTGCATACCGACCATTACTATCATTTACTGGATCTGGGCGTTCCGCTGACGGCCACGGCGGGTTCCGATTTCCCGTGGTGCGGACACGACCATGCCCACGGCCCGCCCGAACGCACGGCCCGGATCGGGAACGCCCGTTTTTATACGTACATCAGTCAACCGTTCAGCTATGCGGCCTGGAAAGCGGGCGTGTCGGCGGGGCACACATTCGTGACCAGTGGTCCCATTCTCGACTTTCGGGTAAACAAAGCGTTGCCCGGCGACCGGCTCAATCTGAAAAAAGGGGAGAGGCTGATCATCACTGCTGAAGCACAGGGCGATCCGGCGCAGATGCCTCTCGAAGCCCTCGAAATTGTAGCGCACGGCCGGGTGATCGGACGGGTAACGAAGAGCGATTCGGGGCAATCGGCGGGGCGGTTGACAATGAAAATAGAGTTGCCTTCCGTAGCGCGGGGGCTGTGGATTGCGGCTCGCTGCTACGGCGATTCCACACAGGCAGCTCACACAACGCCCGTGTATGTGAGCATCGACGGGGGCGGTTTTCATAACCCCGAAACGGTCGGACACTATCTTGAACTAAGTGAGAAATACCTTCGCGAATTGGAGCAGGAACTCGACATCCACCGTGACAATCCCGAATTTCGGGCCTGGTATTACAAGAAAGCCCTTAAAACACGTATCGATGAAACTCGACAGATAATCAGTCAGTTGCGTGTCAAATTGGTTGATAAATAAGGCGGTATTTTCAATAAACACCGGGATAAATCCCGGTGTGCAATTACACCGCAACTTCCCGTTACTTCAACTCATTAATCGGGCAGAAATCCATGTCGCTGTAGTCGAGGTTTTCACCGGCCATGCCCCAGATAAACGTATAATTTGACGTACCGGCTCCGGAGTGAATCGACCAGTTGGGCGAAATAACGGCCTGCTCGTTCTGCATCCAGATATGGCGGGTTTCCTGCGGCTGCCCCAT
>JANPJE010000503.1:0-11116 GCA_031425355.1 Spirosoma sp.
GACGTATCGGAGGGGGAAGAAAGGCAAAAAGGTATTGCTTTCGCGCCAGCCTCCTCCCTTTCTTCTCCCTCCGATACGTCGGACCGCTCCCTTTTCTCCTTTATTTTCATTTCATCTTCGTGCGCTTCACCAAATAAGCGTTTAGAATCTGATCGAAACCCTGAGCGATGTCGGCCTCGATAAAATCAATTTTGTACTGACCGCAGCGCATTTTCAACTCCTGGAAATACGTTTTCACGGCCTGTTGATACGTATCGCGCACTTGCCCCGGCTGTAGCCTGACTTTCTCCCCGGTTTCGAGGTCGATAAACTCATACGGGCGTTCGTCGAAGGCGAAATCTTCCTCGGTTTTTTTATCGGTAACGTGAAACAGCAACACCTCATGCAGGTTATGCCGCAGGTGTTGCAAGGCCGAGAAGAGCGCGTCGGCCTTTTCACTGTTATCGAACATATCGCTGAAAATAACCACCAACGACCGCTTATTGATTTTCTCGGCTACCTGATGGATCACATCGGCGGCTGCCGTTTTACGTAGCGGATTGGGCTGAAGCATCAACTGGTCCAACTGGGTAAACAGCTTGTGTACGTGCGACGGCGTTGATTTTACGGGCGTTTGCAGGTCGATCTGGTCCGCAAAGGTTGTCAGGCTTACGGCGTCCTTCTGCCGTTGCAGCATATAGGCCAAACACGCTGCCGCCATTACGCTGAAGGTCATCTTGCCATAATTCGCTTCCGGATAATACATGGACGACGACGTATCAACGAGCAGATGACAGCGGAGATTGGTTTCTTCCTCGTAACGTTTTACGAACAACTTTTCCGTTTTGCCGAATACTTTCCAGTCGATGTGGCGCGTGGTTTCGCCGGTATTGTAGAGCCGGTGCTCAGCAAATTCCACCGAGAAGCCATGAAACGGCGATTTATGCAGTCCAGTAATGAACCCTTCGACCAACTGGCGGGCCAGAAATTCGACATTACCATACGACCGTACCTGACCAAGATTGAGCGGTTGTTTCATACAATGAGCTTCGGCAAAGTTTCTATTATACACCGGGTTGAAACCCGGTGCAAGTCATTCGAGTGAGTGGATAACTTGCACCGGGTTTCAACCCGGTGTGCAATAAATATACAACGCAAAAAGAGAACCGTTCGACATCTCCGGCAGGAATTGCACAGGGAAATAACGAACGGTTCGGGAAAGTAACCCAGACTCTGGTCTGTGTCCGACTAAAAAACGGGTTCTAATCTCGGCTGGAAAGCAACGGGGATTGTGAAAGCCGACGGAGTCAGGGCGATGGCGTGACCTTTGCCAACAACCCGAAGCGATACGTTGGCGATCCCTTTGGAGACCATACCAAGTGCATTTGCAGCCGCGAGGGTCAGATCAATGACACGGCCTTTGGCAAATGGTCCCCGATCATTGATTCGTACAATTACCGAACGTTGATTGTCTAAGTTAGTGACCTCAACCAGGGTATTCAGCGGCAGGTGACGGTGGGCACCTTCAAGAGAACTTGCGCTGACGCGCTCACCATAGGCGGTCTTGCGACCATTGAACTTCTTGGAATAAAAAGACGCTTTGCCTTTCTGTATGAGGCTCGGAAGAGCCTCCGCCGGTTTTATGTTGGTAAAAAACAACATAATGGACATGATAAAACTCATACAGCTTCTGGTTACGTGAAAAAAAATAGGCGGACGTATGCCGATGACATCACACATACTGCCGCCCCCAAAAAGTGCAATTCCTGTAGAACAAAGATAGGTCAGAGAGGCTTTATAACCAAGCGATTAGCCAAAAACCTGTGGAACGGTCTCTACAACTACAGCCGTTTTTGGGGTAAAATCACCCCAAAATATATTTAAGTCCATTCTTTTTGTTATATGCTGATTGACCGTACTTTAGCGGTAATAAATCGACTAAACCCTACTGATTGTGGACGAGAGAGACCGGGAGAGAATTTACTCAAAACGGGTTCGGGCGGGCAAACGGACGTATTTTTTTGACGTCAAAGCCACCCGCACCAATGACTATTATCTGACCATTACTGAAAGCCGCCGACAGCCGCAGGGCGACGGGTTCGTGTATGAAAAGCACAAGTTATTTCTCTATAAAGAAGACTTCGATAAATTCGTGGAAGCCCTCCAGGAAACGGTCGTACACCTTAAAACCGAACTCATGCCCGAAGTCGATTTTACGCAGTTCGTCCAGCGCGAACGCGACGAGCAGGACGACTTTGCCAGCGAGTTGAAATGGGAATAATTCACTAACAGAAAACACCGTACGAATGCTGTAAACTTTACATGTAGCACACCAGGCAGTTGCCCCAAATACAGTCCGCCTTCGGCCCATGCCGAAGGCTTTTTTTGCGGTACGCCGTCGCGGTTGTATTTTTGTAGCAAAAACAAAGAGAGACTGGAACGTCAGTCCGATTGTGAATCAGTGGACGAGTGTCTAACGGACGACCAGCTATTCTCTGATTCACTCATTCAAAATTATTTATGGGACTTCAATGTGGAATCGTGGGTTTGCCAAATGTGGGGAAATCGACGCTGTTTAATGCCATTTCGAGCGGGAAGGCCGAAGCCGCCAATTATCCGTTCTGTACGATAGAACCCAATGTAGGCGTAGTGACCGTGCCCGACGAACGGTTAGATACGCTCGAAGGGTTGGTGAAACCGCAGCGTGTGGTGCCTACAATCATCGAATTTGTGGACATTGCCGGGTTGGTAAAAGGAGCCAGTCAGGGTGCCGGATTGGGCAATAAATTCCTGTCGAACATCCGCGAAGTCGATGCCATCGTGCATGTCGTTCGCTGTTTTGAGGACGACAATATCGTTCACGTTGAAGGCAAAGTGAATCCGGTTTCGGATAAAGAAATCATCGACGCCGAACTGCAACTGAAAGATTTAGAGGCCGTTGAGAAGAAAATTCAGAAAATCGACAAAGCCGCCCGCGTGGGCGATGCCAAAGCGAAATCGGAACTGGAAATTCTGAAACTGTATAAAACAGCGCTCGAATCCGGTAAAAGTGCCCGAACGGTCAATATCTCGGATGAAGAACGCGAAATAGCCATCGGCGACATTTCGCTGCTGACCGTGAAGCCCGTTATCTACGTAGCAAACGTGGACGAAGGCTCACTGCCCAACGGAAACGCCTATTCCGACGCGTTGCGGGAAGCCGTGAAAGACGAGGGTGCCGAAGTGATTGTGATTAGTGCGGGCATCGAGTCGCAGATTGCCGAAATGGAAGACCCCGACGAACGCGAGCTTTTCCTGGGCGAGTACGGCCTGACGGAATCGGGTTTGAGTAAGCTTATCAAGTCGTCGTATAAACTGCTGGGCCTCATTACGTATTTCACGGCGGGCGTGAAGGAAGTTCGCGCCTGGACCATCCATCGGGGCTGGAAAGCACCGCAGGCCGCTGGCGTCATTCACTCCGATTTCGAGCGGAAGTTCATACGGGCGCAGGTTATGAAACTCCCCGATTTTTCACAGTTCAAGACCGAAGCGGGCGTTCGTGAAGCGGGTAAATTAGCCGTTGAAGGCAAAGAGTATATCGTGCAGGACGGCGACATTATGGAGTTCCTGCACAGCGCGTAATTGGCTGATTAGTTGATTAAGGTAACTGGTCCGCCAATGGCTAACCGACGAACTAATCAACCAATTACCTATTTACGCTTGTTCACCCCTACCCGTCGATACGCCACCAACTGGTCGGCGCGGGAGGCTGGCGGACGATGATAGACAAATACTTCGTAATCATTTTCTGTGGATGAGAAACTGCCCTCTATGTAGTTCTCATCCACTTTTGGTTGTCGGCCAGTTGTCTGAACCGTATAATCGTAATTATAAATACCCTGTTTGAGCAGCATGTTTGCCCGATACGCTCCCAGCAACGCATCGAACGCCATGCGGTTGCGGTCGTTTAGTTGCCAGAAATTAAATGCCCCGTTTACATACACATCCACGCCCGGCACTTCAGGGGTTTTGAGCGTGAAAACCGTTTCGATGTAGTCGGCGTTGGTGGCTCCGTTGCCGGTTTCACGGTGGTCGATCACAAACTGCCCGTTGAAGTCGTCGCTCTGGATATAAACGCCCCGGCTGCGCGGCTGGTCCACCTGAATATACGCAATATTGCGGTCGGCGGGGCGGTCGATGCGGTCGATGTAGTTGGCGCGGGAAAGAATGGTTCGCGTATCGAAAAACCGGAATTCGTTACCCCCCGGCATAGTATTGCTCAAATCAATAAGCCGGTATTCCAGCACCTGATCGAAGGCCTGTACGTTGGTCGGGCGAAGGCCCCGGAGCGTCCGGTCGTCGCGGTAATTCTGGCGAACAACAACCTTAAAATCGTCCTGGGGCGAAATGACCTGATAGCCTTTGTAGCTGATACTCAGGTCCATTTGCTGGTCCGAAAACTGACGCGAGGGGTCTGCAGAAAAGCGAACAGCCGCTGCTACGTTGAGTCGATTCTGGTACGTACTGAACCGTCGAGTGAACAAAATGTTATTCCGATTGCGTTCGTCATACACGACCAGCATGTAATTACCCGGCAGTTTCACGCGCGGGAGTGTGAACCGATAATGGTAGTAGGAAATTTTCGTGTTGATCGAAATTTGGTAGTCAGTAATCGGGTTATCGTTGTATTCATAGGTAAACTCAATGTCGTTCAATACGGAGCGTTGCCAGTCGGCGTTGCAATGAATCAGCCGGGCACGAAACGAGCGGTAGTCAGCCGTCAGATCGTCGAATTCGAGTTGCAGCGCTACCTGTTCATCGAGCGAAATAATGGGCGGGTTCAGGGTTAGGGCTGGTGGTGCGGCATTCCGGTCTAAAGGATTCGTGCTGACTTGCGGAAACAGCAGTACTGTTTCTATTTTTGGGTCGTAAATTCGGTCGATTGTTTGGAGCGACTGCGCTCGCAGCGACGTAGTGAACAGCCATAAAAACAATGGAATCAGCAATTTGGGGGCAACGGTCATTTAGTCTGGTTTTAGTCAGGAGAACGCTTTCACCACTCGATTAATTATGCGGGCTTGTCAACGTTATCCACATAATACGTTATTTTTAGGTGGATAACCACCTCTCAATCAAGGTCAACTCAACAGATTTATGGTCAATTATAATCCAAAAGAATGGTTTCGGTTCATCATTACGTTCAACCGGGCCGACACGGTACGTAAACTGCTGCCTGCGTTGCTCGTCATGGGGGTGTATTCATTCGTGGTCGTCCATCTGATCGAACTCATGGGCCTGAGCGATAACCCGCATCTAAAGAATCTCTCGCTCATGCACACCCTGCTGAGTTTTGTTATTTCGATGCTGCTGGTCTTTCGCACTAACACGGCCTACGACCGATGGTGGGAAGGGCGGAAATTATGGGGCGGATTGGTCAATAGTAGCCGAAATATGGCACTCAAGCTCGATCAGCTATTGGAACCTACAGAAACGGAAGCACGTCGGTTTTTTGAGACAATGATTCCGAATTTTGCCTTCGCTCTCAAAAATCACCTGCGACAGCATTCGCCCGAAACTGAATTTGTCGAAAGTGATTTATTTGGTATTAAAAACCTCCGGTTGAGTGAGCACGTACCACAGCAAATTGCAGTAGCTATTTTTGGCAAAATCCATCAATTACAACGGCAAAACGTTCTGCTTCCCGAACACCTGCTTTTACTGAACACCGAAATTCAGTCGATGATGGATACGTGCGGAGCCTGCGAACGGATCAAAAACACGCCGATTCCGTTTTCTTACAGTTCATTTATCAAGAAGTTTATCTTTATTTATTGTATCACCCTGCCGCTCGGCTACGTGTCCAACCTGCATTATTTAGTCATTCCATTAGTCGTATTCGTTTTTTACGTACTGGCGAGTCTTGAAGTTATTGCCGAAGAAATCGAAAATCCATTCGGCACCGACGACAACGACTTACCCCTCGACACCATTTGTAAGGGCATCCGCAAAACAGTAACCCAGTCATTTGAACATACAGAGTCGCTGCTGGAATCATCTGTGCAACAGCCGGAAACACAAAAGGGATTTTCGTATGACCGGTAGTTGGTATACCCTCGTTCTGACTGTATAATCACAACCGATTTACTCAAACAATCCAATTTGTCCCGCTGGCCGGAACAGGGCCGTTGTCAGTTCGGGAGGTTGGCGGTCGTAGAGATACTTCTGGCAGGCAATCCGGTGCAACTGAGCAATCTGATTTGCGTATGGCCCTTCGCCCGACATCCGGGTTTTAAACCGTGAATCGTTCAACTGACCGCCATGACAATCGGCAATCTGGTGAAGTATCCGGTCGGCGCGGTCTGGAAAAGTTTGCCTGAGCCAGTCGGTGAACAGCGGGCCAAGTGCGCCATTTAACCGCACAAGGGTGTGGGCCGCCCAGCAAGCTCCATTTTCAGCCGCTTTTTCAATCAGTTTCGGTATTTCGTGGTCATTCAGGCTTGGGATGATTGGCGCAGTCATAACACCGACCGGTACGCCCGCCTGATGCAACGCACCCATCGTTTTCAGTCGCTGCACCGCCGTAACCGTTCGGGGTTCCATCAGCAGCCGCAGGGATTCATCGAGGGTTGTAATGGAAATGGCTACGCTTACTAAACTGAGTTTGGCCAACGGTTCAAGAATATCTAAATCCCTAAGAATCAGCGCATTCTTGGTAATAATGGAAACGGGATTTCGGTAGCGCAAACATAAGGCAAGCATCTGGCGCGTAAGCTGATACGTTCGTTCGGCGGGTTGATAGCAGTCGGTATTTCCCGAAAAATGAATGACGAGGGGCTTGTACGAACGCGACTGAAACTGTTTTTCGAGCAAAGCCGGTGCGTTCTTCTTCACCATTATTTTGCTCTCAAAATCCAGCCCTGCCGAGAAACCCCAGTACTCGTGTGACGGTCGGGCGTAGCAGTAAATACACCCATGCTCACAACCCTGATACGGATTGATCGAGGCTGAGAAGCCAACATCCGGACTATCGGAACGGCTGATGATTTGCTTTGACGTCTCGGTAAAAAACTGTGTTTTCAGCGTTGGCTTCGGAAAATCATCATCGTATGATAAATAGTCCTCATTTGGCACGTATTGGTGCGCCGAAAATGAATTAGCCGTATTTGACTGCGATCCCCTGCCCTTTTTGTAATCCCCCATAATCGTACAAATAAAATACAATTATGTTTTATTTGTACGATAAAGCAAGAACCTGTCAGAAATTGTCAGGTTTTGCCAGGAAATCGAGAAGTATACAATCGGGAAGCCGTGCCACAGTTTTAAATTGCAGCACGGCTTCCCGATTGTTAATGAATCACTGGATAAAATCTACGCCAGCTTTTTTTCCCACTCTTCGGCCTGTAGCATAGCCGTTTCCCACTGCGTTTGTAGTCGGTCGAGTTGTTGAGTGACCTGTTTATATTCGTCGTTTTTGGCCTGCATTTTCCGGCTGTCGCCATACGTAGTGGGATCAGCAAGTTCGGTTTCGAGCTTCTTTTTACGACCTTCCAACTGGCTAATCTGTGTTTCAGCTTCCTCAGCCTGGCGCGTGAGATTTTTGAGCGTCTTTTGCCATTCTTTGCGCTCCTCTTCCGATGCCCGTCCGTTTGTTGGTTTCCCGTTTAATGAATGGCCATTCGTAGCGGGTGCCGGACTGACTGCGGGCTGTATTTTCGGACTTTCAACGGGTTGCTTCGCCGATATCCCCTGCTCCTGCCGTTCCTCCTGCCACCATTCGTATTCGTCATACGTACCGGGATATTCTTTCAGATTTTCGTCTTCGATATACCAGATTTTATTGGCAATCTGCGACACGAAATAGCGGTCGTGGGATACAACGATAAAGGTGCCTTCGTACTGTTGCAGAGCCTGAATCAGAATGTTTACCGACTGCATATCGAGGTGGTTGGTCGGTTCATCGAGCAGCAGGAAATTGGCCTGCGAGAGCAGCACTTTCGCCAGCGCTACCCGCGACTTTTCGCCCCCGGACAGTACCCGGATTTTCTTAAAAACATCTTCGCCAGTGAACAGAAAACAGCCCAGAACCGTCCGCAATTCCGCTTCGGTTTTGGTTGGATTGGCTCCTTTCAGTTCTTCAATGAGGTTATCTTCCAGCCGCAGCGATTCGAGCTGGTGCTGGGCATAAAAACTAAACGAAACATTGTGGCCAAGCCGCCGTTCGCCCGCGCCATTGATTGGTTCGGTACCGGCAATGATACGTAACAGCGTCGATTTGCCGCGTCCGTTAGCCCCGATCAGCGCTACGTGATCACCCCGTTCGAGTGTGCCGTTTGCATGAGTCAGAATGCGTTTCTCACCAAAAGCTTTCGTAATATTTTCGAGGTGCAGCACATGCCGACCGGGCTGCGTGGAGAAGTTGAACCGGAAATTAACCCGTGCATTCTCGTCCATTACCTGATCGACTTTATCCAAGCGTTCAAGCGATTTCACCCGCGACTGTACCTGCCGGGCTTTCGAGGCTTTGGCTTTAAAGCGTTCAACGAAACGCTCCGTCTGCCGGATTTTGGCCTGCTGGTTTTCATAGGCTCCCTGCTGAATTTCATTCCGCAGCGTCTTTTCCTCTATATAAAACGAGTAATTACCTGCATAAATGTTCAACTTCGAGTTAGCCACCTCAACCGTCACATCCACTACGTTGTCTAGGAAATCGCGGTCGTGGGACACAACGATTACCGAACCCTCATAATTCTGAATGTATTTTTCTACCCATTGAATCGATGGTAAGTCCAGGTGGTTGGTCGGCTCATCGAGCATCAGTAATGAGGGCTTTTGCAGGAGCAGTTTAGCCAGCATAACACGCATCCGCCACCCACCCGAAAACAGCTTCAGAGGACGGTGCAGTTCGTCGGTCGAGAAGCCAAGTCCTTCCAGAATTTCCTCCGCTTTGGACTGAATCGTGTAGCCGTCGAGCGCGTCGAATTCTTCCTGCGCTTTCCCAAGTTTATCGACCAGATCATCGGTATAATCGGTCTCCATCTGGTTGAGCAGCTTATCAATTTTAATTTGCAACTCATTCTGCCGCGCGAATGCTTGCATGGCTACCGACAGAATCGAGTCATCGGTCTGGTAGGACAGCAAATCCTGATTGAGAAAACCGAGTGATACGTCTCCGGCTTTGGAAATAACCCCGCCATCGGGCTGATAATCGCCGTTAATGATTCTGAGAAGCGTGGATTTGCCTGTTCCGTTGAGGCCAATAAGGCCGATTTTCTGGTTGGGCTTGATGTGGAGCGAGGCATTTTCATATAAAGCCCGGCTACCGAGATAATACGATAGGTTCGTAATGGAAATCATGGTTGCAAATTTACCAAAATTACAACGGATACTTGCGTTGTTAAATTCCAAGCGGTTATATTTGCATCGCTTCGGCGCTCCGCTCCGGCCGCCATAGCATCTCACAATTGCCTCCTTAGCTCAGTTGGTAGAGCACTTCATTCGTAATGAAGGGGTCGTAGGTTCAAGTCCTATAGGAGGCTCATTTTTTGAATAAAGGCTAATTAGTTTTAGAGTATAAACCCTCTATACCAACTAATTAGCCTTTTTCTGTTTATCGGACTTTACTAGTACCAATACGGATTAGTAAACCAAATCCGTCAACTATTCCGTCAACTATAGTGAAATGTTTCTAACTTGGTCCCAACCCACTAAGAAGACCAATGAAGATCATCTCCGACCGGGACGTTAAGTTCCTACTTAAGGAACCCCAAGCGCTTCGTCCCACACTCATATCCTTGTTTTATCGATATGCCAATCAACGATTTGTTTATTCGACGGGTCTAGCCATTGACCCTTCACAATGGGATAACGAGAATCAACGCGCCTTTACAAACCAAAAGAATCGAACTACTCGCGAGCCATTTGATGCCATTAATGATCGCCTTGCATACTACCGCTCTACTTTCAAAAAAATTCTAAACCGGCTCCAGAAGTATGAGGATCCGTTTACAAATAAAGATATTAAACATCAATTGGATGTAGAAACTGGTCGCCTAAAGAAAGAGCGCTTAACGCAGGTGTCAGAAGATCAAGAAACCTTTCCGGCCTATATTGATCGATTTGTTTGTGAGTCTAAAGCAGGGAAGCGATTGAATGCCCGCAGCGTTCATTATGCCCCCAGTACGCTGGCCGGGTATATGAAATTGAAACGAATTCTGGAACGGTATAAAGTTGAAACTGGCGAATCCATTGAGTACGACATGTTTACGCTCGACTACTACCATGTCTTTAAACTATGGTTAACGGGCAGAAACCTGACACTCAATTACGTAGGTACACTACTTAAGGATTTGAAAGTGATGTTGAAGCAGGCTCATAACGATGGCATGCACACCAACCTGGCTTTTCAACATCAAAACTTTAAAAAGTTGGTTGAAGAAGTGGATAATATTTATCTGACTGATGATGAACTATCGAACCTCTTCAATCTTGATTTAATAGCGAATGCCAAGCTCGACCGTATACGTGATTTGTTTCTGATTGGTTGTTATACAGGTCTGCGATTCTCGGACTTCTCGGAGTTACGGCCAGAAAATATTACTCACAACGGTCGTATTCTAACTCGCAAGACATTAAAGACATCTGAACGGGTTTCTATACCACTGAACCCCCGCGTACTTGCAATTCTTGATAAATACGAGGGAATGCTCCACGATCAGTCTCAATTCAAAAGATGAACGACTATCTAAAGGACTTGTGTCGCCTGGCCGGGCTAACAGATGCGATAGAGGTAAGCAGAACAAAGGGTGGTAAAAAAGAAACACGCTATCTCCAAAAATGCGAGATGGTGACGACACACACAGCCCGCCGTTCATTCGCTACCAATGCGTTTCTGGCCAAAGTGCCAACAGTATCAATCATGAAAATTACAGGCGGCCACCGTTCAGAACTTATTTTTCTGCGTTATATCAAAATTTCATCAGAACAAAACGCACTTTTAATGTTGGAACACCCGCATTTCAAAGGTTCTCTCCTCTCTGATTAAAAGTGTGTTAAGACACTACGTTTTACTAACAATCGGCCATCACTGCCAAAGACAGTTAGTTTTTAAATTTCAGAATCTCTTCTGTTTTCCATTGATAGAAGTAGCCAAATAGCCTAC
>JANPJE010000504.1:0-4858 GCA_031425355.1 Spirosoma sp.
CTACGGGGGCATTGACAACCTGCTGAATTTAAGCCAGAATAATGTGCTTTCCGCTATAATTGTTGCTGGTTCAGCCACTGCAACTATCACGTACGCATACACGTACAATAGCGCCAACCTACCCACCAGCCGCACAACCACCACGGGCGGTGTCGTTGTCGAAACGCTGCGCTACGAATACGAAATGTATTGATTAGGAAGGCTTTGGGGAGAAGCAGACAGGTTAAGAAAACGCATCAGTTTATTTCTCCCCAGGCCGTGAGTACCAATGTCCGGCGACCGCCATCATTGCGGTGTTCGCCGAGATAGATGCCCTGCCATGTCCCCAGATTTAGCCGCCCGTTAGTGATTGGTATCGTGACCGAATGCCCCAGCATAGCCGTTTTTAAATGAGCGGGCATGTCGTCGGAACCTTCGTAATCGTGTTTGTAATAAGGCGCATTTTCAGGAACCGTGCGGTTGAAGAAACTCTCGAAATCCTGCCGTACGGTAGGGTCGGCGTTTTCATTGATGGTCAGGCTGGCCGACGTATGCTGGATGAAAACGTGTAGCAGGCCAACGCGGATTTGTTGCAGTTCGGCCGCAAACTCACGTTCAACGATGCGGGTAATCAAATGAAAACCGCGTGGGTAAGCAGGAAGGCGAATAATTTGCTGAAACGTTTGCACAATCATTCATCATTAAATTACATCACCCGCCCCGTATTTTCGCTGACGAACGCGCCCCAGGCTCCTTTTTTGGTCTTTTTGCCGGGTGCAACCGGCAGGGCGTTAGCGTGGAAATGGTGACAAACAGCAATAGCCAGCGCGTCGGTAGCGTCGAAGAATTTAGGGTCTAATTTTTCGTTCAGCAGGTGTCCAACCATCTGCGAGACCTGATCTTTGGTAGCATTGCCGTTGCCCGTTACGGACTGCTTTATACGTCGGGGCGCATACTCGACAATCGGAATGTTGCGCGACAAAGCAGCCGCCATCACAACGCCCTGCGCCCGGCCCAACTTCAGCATAACCTGCACATTCTTACCGAAAAACGGGTCTTCAATCGCCATCTCGTCGGGGTGGTGTTCGTCAATCAGCCGCAGAATGGTTTCGTAGAGTTTCTGGAGCTTCAGTTGGTAGGTCGTATATTTGTTGAGTTCAACCACGCCATACTGAAGCATGCTCATCACACCCGCTTTCACGGCAATGATACCGTAACCGGCTATTTGCGTGCCAGGGTCCACTCCGAGAATGACTTTTTCCGGGATGCGGCTGGCTGGCGTGACGATGGACGAATTGGGTAGGATAATCATAAGTTGGGCGTAAAGCTGTCTCTTACAAAGTAACGTGTTCTCCTTTGTTTTGTCGCTGAAACTAAGTAAAAAAATCATCTTTTGGGCTAAAATCGCCGTATTTGTCGGATTGATAGCTTACATTATTCATATTCTGCGACAGCAGCCGTTCGACTGGGCCGTTGTGCAGGTACAGTGGCGCACTGTCCATCACCCAGAACGCTGGGCCGCCGGGCTACTGATTCTCACGCCCGTCAACTGGGGATTCGAAGCGTTGAAGTGGCAAATCCTGCTCCAGCGAGTTGAAACCACCTCCTTTTGGGCCGCTTACCGGGGTGTTCTGGCGGGCGTTACGTTAGGCTTTGCCCTGCCCGCGCAGTTAGGCGATACTGCCGGTCGGGTTCTGTCGCTTCGTACCAACCGGACCGAAGCAGTAGGGGCATCATTAGTGTCGGGAGGGATGCAGTTTTACGTCGCCATTGTATTTGGAACGGTGGCCTGGGCACACTATCTGCGCACGGTTCCCGACCGGAATACACCCGCCGGTCAATGGTTGCTGGTGGTGCTGATGGCTCTTTCGGTGGGGGGAATTGGCTTCGGTCTGGTACGTCGCGGGTTAATTGATCGGCTGGCAAATAGGCCTAAATTGCGTCGGTATGCTGCTTTCTGGCAGGTAGCGGGGCTATATTCCGACCGCGAAATTGGCCTTGCGCTGGTGGCGGCTGCGCTGCGCTACGTTGTCTTCTCGATCCAGTTTTACTTGGCGATGCGGTTGCTGGGTATCGTTTTGCCGGTTTCGCGTTCGGCGTCGGGGATTGGGGTGGTGTTTCTGGTCAAAACCATCACGCCCGCCTTCAATCTGCTGAGCGATCTGGGCGTTCGGGAAGCGGCTTCGTTGTGGGTATTCGCGCCCTTTGATATAGCCGCGCCGGTGTTGCTGACGGCCACGCTTACGCTCTGGACAGCGAACATTCTGATGCCGGTGCTGGTCGGATTAATCTGGGTCTGGAAACTGAAACTAACCGCTGAATGACAATTTTTCTACTGATAATCAGCGGTCTGTACGCACTCTTTACGTTCCTGTTGTGGCTCACCTGGCTCCGAATCCCTACATTCCAGCCACAGGCAACCTTACTTGATGGCCCAACTGTGACCGTAATTATTCCCGTTCGCAACGAAGCCGATACTATCCTTGCCCTGCTGAACGACCTGAGTCAGCAAACCTACACCCGGTTCGAGGTGATCGTTGCTGATGACTCATCGACCGATGAAACAGCATCAATCGTTCAACACTACGCTCGAACGGCTACGTTTGCCCTTCGACTGCTTTCCCTGACCAATGAACGAACGGCTTCGCCCAAAAAGCGGGCCATCACCCAAAGTATAGCCATCGCCACCAGCGACCTCATTGTGACCACCGACGGCGATTGCCGGGTCGGACCGGACTGGCTGAACGCAATTGCTGGTTTTTATGCCGAAACGGGTGCAAAACTGATTTCTGGACCGGTAACATTCATGCCCGAACGTACCGTTTTCGACTCCCTGCAAACCGTCGAATTTGCCAGTCTCATTGGTTCCGGTGCCTGCACACTGGCCCTCGGTTACCCAACTATGTGCAACGGAGCCAACCTTTGCTACGAAAAACGGGTCTTCACCGAAGTGGGCGGATTTTCGGGCGTGGATCATCTGGCATCGGGCGACGATGAGTTTTTGATGCACAAGATTGCTGCTCAGTATCCGACCGGTATCCGGTTTCTGAAAAACCCCGATGCGCTGGTTCGAACGCAGGCGCACCAATCCTGGCGGGCGTTTTATAACCAGCGGAAACGGTGGGCGAGCAAGTGGCGGGCGTATGCGAGTTATCTGCCTTCGTTGCTGGCGGTGTTTATTTTTCTGAGTAATGCCGCTCCGGTGGTCGCGTTGCTGGGCTGGATGCTCGGTTTTTTAAACGGAAACATGACACTAATCGTTATAGGCATGAAAGCTGTACCAGAGTTTTTGTTTTTGCGTCAGATTCTTGTTTTTTTACAAAAAAAATCGTCGGTGGGCGTTATTCCACTGACGCAGTTGATCTACCCACTCTATGTTCTTTTCTTTGGGCTGGCCGCTCAGGGAAAAGGCTATCAATGGAAAGGACGTAATTTGCGTTAAATAGGTTTACCGTTTGTCGTACATGATTCGTGACAGCCTAATTAACCAGAAACTGTAAACCACAAACCGAAATCCGCCTTGTCTTTCTTCCTTCATAAATCTAATTTTTTGCTCCGAACGGTCTATCCAGAGTGTTGGTGGAAGATTGAGGACGAAATCGAACCGACTATTTATCTGACGTTCGATGATGGGCCAATTCCCGACGTAACGGAGTTTGTGCTGGAGCAGTTGGATAAATTTGCGGCTCAGGCCACCTTTTTCTGCATTGGCGACAATGTTCAGAAGCACAACGATATTCTTTATAAAGTGCTCGAAGCCGGGCACATGGTCGGCAATCATACGTTCAATCACCTGAACGGCTGGAAAACCGACGATATAACTTATCTGGAAAATATCCAAAAATGCCAGGCACTGCTGGGCGTTGATACATCCCTGTTCAGGCCGCCCTATGGCCGCATAAAAAAGACGCAGGTTGCCGAAGTGCTGGAAAATTATTCCATCGTGATGTGGGATGTGCTGACCGGCGATTTCGACCGCAGCCTGCCTGCCGATGTGTGTTTGCGGAAAACGATTCAGTACACCCGTCCCGGCTCCATTGTAGTGTTTCACGACAGCCTGAAAGCCTGGCCGACCATGCGCTACGTACTGCCCCGGACATTGGCTTATTTTGTTGCACGCGGCTATTCGTTCCGCGCCGTTCCACAACCCATTCATGCCGGTTACTGACCATCCAGTCCGGGACCTTCCCGTCCAGAATCTATCCGCCGGGAGTCGGTCAGAAAAGCAACGACCCAAACGTAGTATTCTGATTGCTGCCCGCAACGAAGAAGCCTGTATTCTCGACTGTCTGCAACATGTTGCTACGTGTGTTAACACGGACATTGAAATTCTTGTCGGGAATGACCAGTCCACGGATCAGACCGGACCACTTGTAGTCGAGTTTATCTCTGATAAGCCTAATTTTCAATCGATTACTATTTCTCAAGGCTCAACTGGTTTGCAGGGAAAAGCTAATGTGCTGGCGCAGTTAGCCCGTCGCGCTCGTGGTCAGGTGCTCTTTTTTACGGATGCCGATACACAGGTTCCGCCGGACTGGACGACCGAAATGGAACACCATTTTGCCGAAAATGTGGGTATCGTCACCGGCGTTACGCTGCCCGACGGCCCGAAACTATTCCATAAACTGCAAACCGTCGACTGGCTTTATAGCCTGACCCTCACGCATCTGCTCAGCAGCATGGGCGTCCCCGTAACGGCGATGGGCAATAACATGGCCGTAAGCCGGGCCGCTTATGCGGCCGTTGGCGGGTATGAATCGCTGCCCTTTTCGGTGACGGAAGATTACACGCTTTTCCGGGCCATCGTAGCAAAAGGATACGGGTTCAGGAATCTGCTGAATGAGCAGGTACTGGCCCGAACCAAGGCTGTCGATACGTT
>JANPJE010000505.1:0-3765 GCA_031425355.1 Spirosoma sp.
CGTCGTCTGAACCGTAATTATTTCCGGTATCGTTTACTTCCCCTTTTACACCCTAAACACCGTCGTCGAACTATGAAACGGGACGCTGATTATGTCAAAACGCTGGAGCGTAAGCTAGCTGACATGGAAAAAGAGAATCAGTTCTTGCGGTTGCAGACTGAAGCCTACCAAACGGTAATCCAGATTGCGGAGGAACAATTTCATATCCCTATCGTAAAAAAGCCTGGCGCCAAGCGGCCGAAAAATTGACTCGTCGCTACCCCTTAGTGGGGATGGAGTTGATTTGTAGACTGTTTGGCCGAGTGAGACAAGCCTGGTATGCGGCTACCCGGCGACAAGAGAGGACGAGTTTTCAGACTGACGCTATCTTGCAGGAAGTCAGACGGATACGTCGTGAAGTGCCTGGTATGGGTACCCATAAACTGCATAGTGAATTAAAGACATTCCTACTACGGCATCGGATAAAGTTAGGTCGGGATCGACTGCATTTGCTCTTGAAGGAATACGGTATGTTGGCTAAAAAGAAAGCCAGCAAAGTGGCTACCACTCAGTCTAACCATCCGCATTACAAATATCCCAACAAGGCCAAAGATTTAAAGCCGGTTCGAGTTAACGAGTTGTGGGTAAGCGACTTGACCTATATTGCTGTAGGGGCTAATTACGCGTACTTGTACATCATTATGGATGCTTTTTCACGTAAAATCGTGGGCTGGTCTTTGCAGAAGACGATGCATGCCCAAGGGGCAGTTAATGCCTTGAAAATGGCCTTGTCGGCCCGTAAAGACATCAGTCAGCCACTCATCCACCATTCTGACCGTGGTGTTCAGTACTGCTCGTGGGCTTATGTACAGCGACTCCTGCAAGCGAATACTACCATTAGTATGACGGAGTCAGGTGATCCCAACGAGAATGCGATGGCCGAGCGCGTGCTTCGCTCTCTTAAAGACGATTGTAAATTAGCTCGTGGGTTTTCTTCTTTTTCAGCAGCAGAGGAAGCAGTGGCCAGAGCGATCAATGCTTATAACACGGTTCGTCCTCATGCATCATTGAACTATTTGACACCCCATCAGATGCATCAACGTAAGCGGAGACCTAAGCTCCGCTGGTATCCGTACAAGAAAGTTAGGTACGGAAATGTGCAATATGAGGCCGTATTTCGGTGATTTTAATAACTGTCCAACTCAATCAGTAGCATACGCACCGCCTTTTTGATGTCAGCCAGGGAGGTTTAAGTGAACGGTTTCCGGCGGTTATTGATCGTAATACAAACCATTCATTGATAGGAAAATAACGAGTTCAATGAATAGCATTCGTTACCTATTTATTGACCGAAAATGGGCAGTAGAGTAGGAGGGGAACGTGTACGAAAATAAATAGGTACGTTGCGTAAAGAAAACGCGATGTAACCTATACCAGAAGCTTGCCGAGGCTGATTTAGTTTGTCTTGCTGGGTGTCATTCCGTACTTCTTTTTAAAGGCCCTGCCGAAATAATTCGGATCACCGAAGCCGCTCTCAAAAGCTGTCTCGTTTACACTCATGCCGCCCTCAAGCAGTTGCCGGGCCCGGGTCAGACGGTAGTCATTCAGGTACTCTTTGGTGCTCAGACCCGTAAGCGCTTTAAGTTTTGTATGCAGTTGCGACCGGCTGCAATTCATCAGTTGCGCCAGTGAGTCGGCAGTAATGTCCTTGTTTTTATAATGATGATTGACCAATGTCGAAAAGCGCATCACAAACTCCTGCTCTTTATTACGCCGGGGCAGCATCGTCAGGAGTGAGTCGGCCAAACCACCGGCTAACTTGTTTTTCAGGAGCAGCACCGATTTCAGTTGGTTGCCAATTGTCAGGTCTAATTCTTTAAGGTTGAAAGGCTTACTAATATAGCCGTCAGCCCCGCTGTTGAGACCCTCGATGATGGTTTTATCGTCTTTATCATTCAGCAGTAAAATGACGGGAATGGCCTGAGTGAGTGCATTACTTTTCAGGGTCACGCACAAATTTTTGTCCTGCTTACCGCGAATATTGCTGTCGCACAAAATGATTTCGGGCAGCATATTTTCGGCTTTCTTCAGGGCTTCATCGAAGGTGTAAGCAATTCTGATTCGGTAGGTTTCGTGGTAGTGGCGTTTCAAAAATTGAACCAGATCATTACTCCGGTCGATAATCAGAATAGTCGGTTTGCCGGTCAGCGACGTCTCTTCCAGTAATTCACCGACTATTGCATTTTCCGATAGCAAATCGTCCGGCTCCGCTACAATGTGCGCCCGCAACGGGTCGGTTTTCGGTAGCGCGACGGAGACCCTGCTCACCGGACTTTTCTGGATAGGAAGCCGGAGGGAAAGCCCCTGCCGGTTTCCTTCGTTCGGGAACGATGTGGTTCCCGATAATAATTTCAACAAACTGAACGTCAATAATATGCCAACACTCGATGAGCTGCTTTGCCTGAACAGTTCTACATCATCGTCCGCAGCCTTATACGTAGCTTCGATACTTCTGAACAGGTCCGGTCGCCCGTTGAGTGAAAAAGTCAGGCTGAGTTCAAGGTGTGAGGGGTTCAACGAATTCTCGATCCGCACGTCGAGGGTCAGTTCATCGCCTTCGGCAACTTCGTTAGCGAGGAAAAACAAGACGTTGCCGACGATCATTTCTACTTTACCGGCATCGAATGAGGCCATCAGATACGGGTGCGAGAAGGTGAGCCGACGACGAATATGCTTCGACTGGAGAAGCGGGTCGAAACCCTGCACTGTTTCTTTTATAAAAGCGATGATGTCCAAATCCGTCAGGTGAACTTTCTGAACGTCGCTACCGGTTTTCCGGAGTGCCGTAATCTGGTCGATCAGCGCATTTAACCGCTTTGCGTTTTTTTTGATGACGCCGTAGTTTGTTGCCGAATCGGCCCGCCACGCCTGATTGGATTGGATCAACTCGTCGACCTCTGCCATAATCAGGGTAATCGGCGTTTTGAATTCGTTAGAGAGAAACGTGAAAAAATTCAGCTTCTGCTGATTCAACTCCTCGCTCTTCTCCCGCTCAACCCGTTCCATCTGCACGGCTACTTTCTGGCGGTTCAGGTACGTAATGACCCGCCGATATAGCACCAGCAACCCAATGCCAAGCAGCGCATATAGCAGGTAAGCCCAGGTCGTTTGCCAAAAAGGCGGGTTCACAATGACGTTGAGGTTACGTTCGGTGGGCGACAAATCGCCGTTTGATCGAAACGACCTAACGTGAAACGTATAATTTCCGGGGGATAAATTCGTGTAGGTCTGCGAGTTTACGGTGGTTTTCGGTCCCCAGGTTTTTTCAAACCCTTCGAGGTAATACGTATAGTAATTGGTCTGTTTCGAGAAATAATTGATGGCTACAAAATCGAACGTAATGACATTTTGCGCGTAATCGAAACGGAGTTCCTTTGTTTCGTCAAGGCTTTTGGTCAGCATGAGTTTACCATCAGCTTTGACTGCTTTGTTGAACAGTTTGAGGTCGGTAAAATAAACGGGCGGGTCAAAAACCCGTTTCGCAATGTTGTCGGGATTGAAATAACAAAGCCCGTCTACACTCCCAAAATACAGATAACCCCGCCGATCTTTTAAGGCAGACCGGAAATTGAACTGGGTAGCCTGAAGCCCGTTGCTTTCATCGAACACTCGATACGTTTTCTGCTTTGGACTGAACGAGAGCAGACCGCTATTGGTTGAAAACCAATAGGTTCCGTAATTGTCTTCCAGCGTTTCGTAGACGGTCTGGTTAGCCAGGCGCGCCTG
>JANPJE010000506.1:0-5754 GCA_031425355.1 Spirosoma sp.
ATGAAAAAGCTTAAACTCTTTGTCCTGATTTATGGACTCACCGGTCTGCTTTCGTCGTTTGCCGCACGGGTCGATACGCTGGATGTGCCCAGTGCGGGCATGAACCAGACCCTGCGGGCTGCGGTGGTGTTGCCCAATACGTACCGGAAAGGTAAGACGCCTTACCCCGTCCTGTATCTGCTTCATGGCGGGGGCGGCAGTTTCCGGGACTGGCTGACCAAAACGCCCGACAAAACGCTGCTGCATCGGCTGGCCGACCAGTATAACATTATCATCGTTACGCCCGATGGTGGGCCGTTTAGCTATTATTTCGATAGCCCGCTCGATAAAGCCAGCCAGTACGAAACGTTCATTGCCAGCGAGTTACCGCAAAAAATTGACGCTACGTACCGCACGATTCAGGAGCGAAAAGGCCGAATTATTGCCGGACTATCGATGGGCGGACACGGTGCCATGTTTATTGCGGCCCGCCACCCCGACCGCTATTGCGCGGCTGGCAGCATGAGTGGCGTCATGAACATCAACACCGCTACGTGGAAAGTGGAACCGGAGTTTGCCCGGTCACGCGGCCAGAATTTCGCCCGGCTTTTGGGACCGCCCAAAGACTCGCTCGTACCTTATCCGGCGCGTACATTGGTGGACATGACCGATCAGCTAAAAGCGAATAACATCCCGCTTATTTTCGATGTTGGCGTCGATGACTTTCTGATTGAACCCAACCGGGATCTGCATCGCCGGTTAGTTGCCAACCAAACGCCCCACGATTATACGGAGCGGCCGGGGCAGCACAACTGGGAATATTGGGAAAATGCGCTACCGTATCAACTGCTGTTTTTTGAGAAAGTACTGCGGGTCAATGGGTCGTTGGTGGTTCGGTGAGGTCCACTTTCCCTCTGTGATGTCGGGTTTGACCGGGCTGGCGTTCCAGAATCCGACATCACGCTAAAAAGAGAATAGTACGATACTAAATGTAAGCTTTTACTTGCTGAATACCTGTTTTTTTACCACGATAATTTTACGAACGAAACGCCCTGGCGCGGTAGCTGAAACCGAAAATTCACAACGCCATTTTTCACCGGCATCCGGTTGGTTGGAGCGAGTAACTGCAATTGACCGGCTTTCTCTAAAGCCGTAATCTGTTCGGGTGTCGGGGCTTTGGGCGATCCCATCTTTTTCCAAGCTTCATACGAGTTGCTGAACTGCTGATCAATTCGGTAATGCTCAATCAGTACGTTCTTAGCCGTTAACCCCTTGATGGTGAGCGCGACTGGCGAATCAGGTCCCGCCAGATTATCGTCGTGATAATTCCAGATCATCACCGTTGCCGACTTGCCATCTTTCGCGGCCAGCGCATTGATATCGCGCTCACCCCGGACGCTCTCGTTTCGTATTTTCACGAAATCATACGCTAAATCTGTGTTGACCGCTACCCGATTCCCGGCCATCATCCCGAACATTCTAAACACATTCAGCACCGGCTTATCGACGCCATTCGTGGCCAAATCGCGAAATCCACGAAACCAGGGCTGGTCTTCAAATTCAAACGCCCACGTAACGGCCCCCGCCAGATTGATACCCCGCGCGTCGGCCAGGTCGTATTTGCGGGCAAACGAAGCCGCCGTATAGCTGGAATACATGGTGCCGTTTCGGTAGGCATTTTGCGGGTGCAAATCTTCCGAACAGGCCGCGCAGCCCTCCGGGTCCGACTCGCCAATAATGATCGGGAGATTTTTCAGGGATGGGTACGACGCCACAATCTCGAACCCTTTGTCGATGTCGCGCAACTGCGTACCCATGTTCATTTGCACGGCGCCGTTCACCACTTTGGGTGCCCCTTTGGCGTGGAACGTAACGAAATCGAGGGGCGCACCAACCTTGCCCGTGGCGGCATTCGTTCCACTAACGACGTGGTCCATGAAGGCGCGGAAGAATTTGGCAGAGGCATCCCAATTAGGCCCGGTCACTTCGGGACCGCCGATTTTTGCCGTTGGCAAGGCCCGTTTCACCGCATCGGCCGTGTAATCGTAGAGCTTGATATATTCCTCGGTCGTGCCTTTCCAGTAGCCAATATTAGGTTCATTCCACAATTCCCAGTACCAGCTTTCCACTTCCTTCTGTCCGTAGCGTGCAACGGAGTGCTTCACCCATTGATAAACCAATTCACTCCATTTTTTGTAATCGGTTGGCGGATAGGCCCATCCGGTGTAAATATCATTGTAATTATCGCCGGGTTTCCAGTAATGCCGGTAGGGTTGGGGCTTGGTCGAAAGAGCTTCGGGCATGAACCCGATCTGGGCGATGGGTTTCATGCCCCGCTCGATAAACGTATCGAAAATCTTGTCGATAATCGTCCAGTTATACACCGGGTTGCCCTGTTTGTCTTCGGTATAGGCATTGGTCGATCCCCATTTCAGAGCCGCCGTGCCATCGCCCGTTACCAGCAGGCTGTGCACGCGGACATTAACGGGAACCTTGCTCAATTTTGAGATTTCAGTGAGCAGTTTCTGCCCGTCTTTCATGTACGTATAATTGGGTTCATCGTAGCCAAACCACGCCCAGATGGGTTTCAGCGGCCCTTTCTCCTGCGTCAGATCGACTCGAATATCAACCGGTTTGGTCTGATTGGATTGTGCAAGGCTGCTAAAATAAGGAAACAGACACAGCATAAACAGGAAAACGAATGATGCGGTCAGGTGACCGGTTCGAGCCGAACATTTTTTCAATACGTGCATACAGGCGAGTTGGCAGAATAGAGGATTTACAGCCAATCAACAAGGGTAAAAATCGGTAAATCTACTTTTTGACTGACGCGCCTTATGCTGTAGTGCCTCCGCAACTCGACCCTGCCCCGGCAGTGCAGCCGTAGCAATGCTGGTTAACAACAATGGCCCGATTGGTAAGCGTGTCGAGGTCAAACTGCCGGACGTGCTGCACTGGACTGGCTACTGTCAAATCGAGCATCTGGTTAAAATCGCAGTCATAAATAAAGCCATCCCAGCCAATCGAAATCGTATTGCGGCACATGACCCCTTCGGCGGCTACCGGATTGAATGCGTTGACCAATTTCTCCATGTAGCCGTCGTAGTTGCCCGACGCGATGAGGTAATCCAGATAGCGGCTAACCGGAATGTTGGTGATCGCGTACAAGTCATTAAAAACAAGACCAAACTCATCCAGTAACACCCGCTTGAACTGACGTTTGAGACTCTCCTGCGAACCCGGCAAAAACGCACCGTTTGGATTATAAACCAGATTGATAATCAGGTCGCTGTCGGGTTGGCCGTAGCCAACCGCATTGAGCATACGTAGTGCTTTGATTGAATCGGCAAAGACGCCCTGCCCGCGCTGGCGGTCGGTTTTGTCGGCATTATAAAAGGGTAATGAACTGACCACTTCGACCTGATGCTGCCGGAAAAATTCGGGCAGGTCGTGGTACTTTGGATTGGCAACGATAATTGTCAGGTTGCAGCGCACCATCACCTGCTTGCCCAACGCCCGGATTTCTTCGACAAACCACCGGAAATCAGGATTCATTTCCGGTGCACCTCCCGTGAGGTCTACCGTTGGGATGTCCGTTTTTGCCAGCGCGTCGAGGCATTGCTGCATGGTTTCGCGGGTCATAATTTCCTTCCGGTCGGGTCCGGCATCGACGTGGCAGTGTTTGCAAACCTGATTGCACATCTTGCCAACGTTAATTTGAAACACGGCCGGGCTAACGGGCCGGAGCGGAAACAGTCCGGCGGCTTCCAGCTTTTCGTGAAAGAGCGGCAGTTTCAGCGTATCGGCAACTTCGTCGTGCAAGGATCGCAACTGAACGCCCGAATTGGCGAACGGGTGGCCGCTGGCTTTGAGTGATTTCATAAGAAGGGAAAAGAGGGAGGAGGGGGAAGAGCGGGATGAAAGGGAGGAGAAAAACCTGCGATGGTAATCTTTCCTCCCCCTCTTTCCCTTCCTCCCTTTTCTCCCCGTTTACATAGACAAATCTTTTGCTTTATTCATCATCTGGACGCTATGCACCAGCGACGATCCGCCCCGGATGGCGGCTGCTACATGAACGGCTTCCATCATTTCCTGTTCGGAACAGCCTTTTTCGAGGGTGTCGGTCGTGTAGGCATCAATGCAATAAGGGCACTGAACGGTGTGGGCTACGGCCAGCGCAATGAGCGACTTTTCACGGGCCGTCAACGCACCCTCGGCGAACACGGCTCCGTAATATGAGAAAAATTTATCGGCCAGTTCCTTCTGAAATTCGCCAATGTTGCCAAATTTCTTGAGGTCTGCAGGGTTGTAATAGGTTTCCATCGGACTGAATCGTGTTTATAAGGTCTATGAATATACGGTTTGTGGTGGCGTTGGGTTTTCAAGCCGACACACTCACGTCAGACTTTACGCTGGACGGACGGCTGCTGCCGATCTATCCCGCTGTATCCCTGAAACCCAATTCATTCATAAAAGTGCTTCATTCGCCGGATCGTTGTCAGCACAATCCAGTCGCCGAGTCGGGGCAGGTGGGTATGCACCAGCGTAATGACTTTGCCGAGGGCGGAAATGACCGTACGCTGCCGTCGTTTCAGAACATGTTTCAGTATTATTTTGGCTACCTGTACCTGCGTTTTTTGCCAGCGTGGCGGGCGGTGGGCAATGGGAACGGGTTGCCCGAGCGCATCCAATACGCGCTTATCGGGGTCGTTTTGTGTGAAACCAATGTGAACAACGCCAATCTGAACGCCCGTATCGGCCAGTTCGAGCCGGAGCGTGTGGGCCAGGTTGGCAACGGCGGCTTTCCCGGCGCAGTAGGCCGAGCCACTGGGCATTCCGTTGAGGGCCGAGATGGACGAAATGAACGTAACGCAACCCCTCGTTTTTGTAAGATAGGGTAGAGCCGCCTTGAGCGGATAAACGGTGCCGTACACGTTGCTGTCGAGCACCTGCCGAAAAACATCCGGCTGCATATCCGCAAAATAGGCTCGCTGGGAAATGCTGGCGTTGGTAATCAGGATATCGACTTGCCCAAAGGCGTCAATACAGGTTTTAATGAGCCGATCACAGTCCACATAACTCGTTACGTCGGCTACGCAACTCACCACATCCAGGCCCTCATAACGAAGTTCATGCTGCGTTTGGGCCAGCCGGTCGGGGTTACGTCCGTTAAGCATTACGCTGGCTCCAGCCTGTCCCAACGCTCGGGCTGTTGCTTTCCCAATGCCTGATTCAGACCCTGTTACAATGGCTACCTTGCCAGCAAACGACCCGACTCGTGGCTGGTTCAACCGCTGAATTTGCCCCGGCTCATCCATCGGTTTAGCGAATAGGCTACATGAATCACGTACTGGTTCGGGTTTGCCGGTTTCGGGCTGATTACTGATTCCCGGTACGTTCTGTAACATACTTATTTTGTTTAAACCAGTCAAAGGCTTCCGTAATTGCCTGTTCGACAGGTGTTTGTGGTAACTCTAATTCGGTGATGGCTTTTTGGGCCGTAAAATAATGACCGTCGTTGGCAACCGCTATCATCGCCGAATTTAGCCGCGTTGGTCGCCCCGTTACGGTTGTCCAGGCGTCGCATCCGTAGCCGTACCATCGGGCAAGGTCAGGCGGTATGGACCAGCGGGGCGGGGGTACGTTCATAATCTGCGCCATCAGGCGAAATGCTTGTTTATAGCTCATATTCTGATTGCCCAGAATGTACGATTCACCAACTCGGCCCTGTGTTAAGGCGTTGACCGTTGCCACCGCCACATCCCGAACGTGGAC
>JANPJE010000507.1:0-6595 GCA_031425355.1 Spirosoma sp.
CGCATGATGGGATATTCGCCCGAAATGCCCATCGCGCCCAGAATCTGCCGCGCTTCCCGTGCGATACGTAAAGCAACCTCGACATTATTTCGTTTAGCGAGCGAAATCTGCGCGGTTGTAGCCCGGTCTTCGTTTTTGAGCGTTCCCAACCGCCAGCATAGCAGTTGTGCCTGCGTTATGTCGGTCAGCATTTCGGCTAATTTTTTCTGTACCAACTGAAAACTGGCGATTGGCTTGTTGAACTGAATCCGTTCGAGTGCGTACCGGCGGGCCACTTCGTAGCACTCCATTGCCGCACCCAATGCGCCCCAACTAATGCCATAACGCGCTTGCTCTAAGCATTTTAGCGCACTCTTCAGACCATATGCCCCCGGCAGAATATTCTCTTTAGGAACCTGCACATCCTGAAAAATCAGTTCGCCGGTGCTGCTGGCTCGGAGCGACCATTTATTCTTGATTTCGGCGGTGGTGAACCCTTCCATGCCCCGTTCCAGGATAACGCCCCGAACTTTGCCCTGGTCATTTCTGGCCCAAACAATGGCAATATCAGCAATATCGGCGTTGGTGATCCAGAGCTTCGAGCCGTTGAGCAGGTAATAATCGCTACGTTCGATAAAGTTGGTTTCCATACCGCCGGGGTCGGAGCCGTGGTTGGCTTCGGTCAGGCCGAAGCAGCCCAGCAGTTCGCCTTTTGCCAGCCGGGGCAGGTATTTCTGCTTTTGCATTTCAGAACCGAACATCAGAATCGGGTACATCACCAATGAATTCTGCACCGACACGCACGACCGCATTCCCGAATCACCCCGTTCAATTTCCTGAGTCATCAAGCCGTAGGAAATCTGGTCCAGACCGCCCCCGCCATATTCGGTGGGGAGAGTGGCTCCGAAGACACCAATTTTTCCAAATTTCTTCACAAGTTGACGGGGAAATTCGCCCCGTTGAGCGTATTCTTCGGCGATAGGCGTAATCTCACGTTTCACAAAATCGCGCACAGCCGACCGAACCAGTTTGTGTTCAGCCGTTAATAAATCATCAATACAATAGAAATCCGGTGACTCAAAAGAGTCTACCTTATTTCGGGGCGGAGTTAGGGAAGGGGCTTGCATAGGGGGTAAACTCAAAAGGTTAGGGCTTGTTGCAAAGTACTGATTTTTTGTCAGTTTGCTGAGAATGAGAGTCAATACATGCCTGCATCAAACCACCTGCAGGACAAAATTTCCCGCTCAGAAATTTCTGTGTTCAGCAGTCTGTATCGAACGTATATGATTAAGAACCAACGCGCTTAGTCTTTACTACGTATGGTCAATTTAAATTCCGATACTCACCGCTACGATGCCATTGTGATTGGCTCCGGTATGAGTGGCGGCTGGGCTGCCAAAGAACTTACCGGACATGGGTTGCGTACGTTATTGCTCGAACGAGGCCGTCAGGTGAGCCACGTTACCGACTATCCTAACGCTAATCTGAATCCGTGGGAACTGGAACACCGGGGGCAAGTGCCGCTTGCTGTTCGGCAGGAATACTCGATTGCCAGCCGAAATTATGCCTTTCGCGAGGATACAAAGCATTTTTTCGCCAAAGACAGCGACCAGCCGTACGTGCAGGAAAAACCATTTGACTGGATGCACGGCTATCAGGTGGGCGGCCGGTCACTAACCTGGGGAAGACAAACGCAGCGATGGAGCGACTTCGACTTTGCCGGTCCCGCCCGCGATGGATTTGCCGTTGACTGGCCGATTCGCTACGTCGATCTGGCCCCGTGGTACAGCCATGTTGAGAAATTTGCCGGTATCACGGGCAACCGGGACGGGCTGGCAACCCTGCCCGATGGCGAGTTTCTGCCTCCCCACGAGATGTCGTGCGTCGAAACGCATTTTAAGAAGCAGATGGCCGCCCATTACAAAGACCGCCATGTAATTATCGGGAGGGCAGCTCACCTGACGCAACCGCAACCCATTCATTATCAGCAGGGCCGGGCACAGTGCCAGCACCGGACTTTGTGTGAGCGGGGTTGCCCGTATGGCGCGTATTACAGCAGCAATGCGTCGACCATTCCCTGGGCCATGCGAACGGGTAAACTCACGCTGCAACCCGATTCGGTCGTGCATTCCATCATTTACGATCAAACGCGAAACAGGGCAACGGGTGTGCGGGTCATTGATACGCATACGCAGCAGATGACTGAGTACTATGCCCGGATTATTTTTGTGAATGCTTCCGCGCTTCACACCAATTTGATCCTGCTGAATTCCACATCAAACCGATTTCCGAACGGACTGGGAAACGATAATGGACTGCTTGGCAAATACATGGCCTTTCATAGCTACCGGGGCCGCATTTCAGCATCCTATGATGATTTTGCTGCATTTATGACCGATGGTCGTCGGCCAAACAGCAGCTATATTCCCCGGTTTCGGAATGTCTATAAACAGGAAACGGATTTTCTGCGTGGGTATGCCGCTACGTTCTACGCAGCGAGGGCCGACGTTCAGAATCAGGACGGCGTTGGCGCATCATTAAAAGAGAATCTGTTAAATCCGGCGTTGGGCAACTGGCAGATTGGCTCGGCGATGATGGGCGAAACCATTCCCAAAATCACCAGTACCGTACGGCTTGACCCGGTTCTGACCGATCAATGGGGCATTCCTCAGTTGCGGGTATCGGTCGGTTATGATGAGAATGACGAGAAAATTCTGAAGGATTTTTTCGAGCAGTTTACGGAGATGTACACGAAAGCGGGGTTCAAAAATATCCGCACGCAGGACACGGGCCGATTGCCGGGCAGCGAGAACCATGAGATGGGGGGCGTTCGTATGGGTCATGATCCCAAAACTTCGTTGCTCAACCGCTGGAATCAACTCCACCACTGCAAAAATGTATTCGTGACGGATGGTGCCTGCATGACCTCAACCAGCACTCAAAATCCGTCACTTACTTACATGGCCCTTACCGCCAGAGCCTCCAACTTCGCGGTGAAGGAAATGAAAGCGTTGAAGTTATAAATCCTGTTGCACCGGGTAGACGCCCGGTGCAAGTCATTATTTGCAGCACAAATCACTTGCGCTGGACGGACGGCCGCTGCCGTTTCAACCCGGTGTAACAGGAAACCTACTTCCTATCGCTTGCTGGTTTCTAAACTTGTGGCCGACGTTTTCCCCTGACGTAATAGCCATTCGGCCAGTTCCTTAGCCGCGCTAAAATTCTCGTATTGACCCGGAACCCGACGGCCATCGACGTACTCGTTATACAACCACGGATCACCCACGGCAAAAACGGTTCCTTTACCGACATTCGCCACCGCCATAATCACATCGCCCGCATCGGTCACAGCGGCTTTGGCTGGGGCTTTCACGTCAATCGGTGCCAGTTCTTTGATGTAGACAGTCCGGGTTTTTGGGAAGATGGAACGGTCCGTCGCACGGGTTCCGACAGGAATGCTGATTTTACCCTGCTCCCATTGCGTCCCCTGCACCATGTTGCGGTTTTTGGGCAGAAACTGCATCCCAAACCGGGCGGCTAATTTGTTGAATTGCTTATGCTCGCAGTTGGACGTATCGTTCGCCATAAGCACCAGCGTACCACCCGCCTGTACCCAATTGGTAATGGCGTTCATATCGGATTCGTTGATGTAGTTAGGTTTCGCCGTTTCTTTGGGCGTGTCGGGGTCAACGATGATATAGACGTCTACACCTTTCAGTAAAGCCGCTGTCGGCGCACCCGGCACCAGAACGGTTTTGGCTCCCAGATTACGAAAAATAGTACCCCACCAGAAAAAACCCGAGTGCATCCGGTCCTCCCAGGTGTAGTGAAACGGCTCCTGTTCGCCCGTCGCGCCCTTGTGAAACTCGTGGTTGAAATAGTTATCGACAGCAACCGTTTTCCCCTTTCCAAGCGCGTTCTCTGCTGCAATTTCCATTTCGACGCTGGCCATAATGAACGGACCAACGCCCTTCAAATCGTCCTGCCGTAGCGGTTCGCTCAGGTAATATTCGTAACTGCCATCGCGGTATGGATTTCCGCCCAGTCCACCTACCAGTACCGTTTTCTCTAAGTGAATCAGTCCTTTATCGTCCGTCGAAATGAAGTTTTTCAGCATTCCCTCGTATCCTTTTCGGGCCGACGTCAGCAACGTAGCGGGCAGATAACCCATTCGTACACCTTTGGCAATGGCATACACGAACATGCCGGTTCCCGACGCTTCGATGTAGTTTCCCTTGTCGCCGAGCCGGTCGGTTACCTGATACCAGCAACCTGATTTTGGGTCCTGGTACTTTATAATGGCGGGCACTGTCCGTTGCAGAATCGTGATTAACTCGGCCCGACGCGGATAAGATTGCGGAATATAATCCAGCGCATCGACCAATGCCATGACGTACCAGCCTATCGACCGGCTCCAGAAATTAGGCGACTTTCCCGTTTGCTTATTGGCCCATTTCTGCTCCCGGCTTTCTTCCCAGGCATGATACAAAAGACCCGTTTTTGCATCGCGGGAGTGGTTTTCCATCCATACAAACTGATTGACAATGTCGTCGAAATCGGCATTGTTTCCGTACAAACGGGCATATTCGGCGTAGAACGGCTCGGCCATGTACAGTCCATCGAGCCACATTTGATTTGGATACCGTTTTTTATGCCAGAAACCGCCCTCCTTGGTTCGGGGCTGCTGGGTTAGCTGTTTGCGAAGCAGATCGGCAGCTTTCCGATACTTTCCGTTTCCGGGCAACGACTGCTGCGACAGCATCAGCAACGACCGTCCGGGCGTTACGTAGTCGATGTTATACTCATCCATTTTATAGGTTTGGATGTTGCCATCAGCCGTTACGTAACGATCCATATTTTTCTGGATGTATTGGAAATAGCGATCATCGGCGGTGCGATACCAAACCTGTTCGATGGCCTGCAAAATGACCCCCATTTCATATTCCCAATGCGCATCTTTGCCTTCTTTCACGTAGGCAATCGAATCGGCATTATTGGTCATAATCGTGTTCACCATGCGCTGTGACCAGGGCGTTCCACGTTCGGGCTGGCTGGCAGTTGATTGACCCAGCGCGATGTGGCTGATGATCAGCAGACTGCTTAAAATACTTAGCTTCATTTTCTTTTTCTCGCTTGATAGACTAAATAGTCGATTTGGCAACAATTCTACTTTTCTGATAAAAAGAATGGACCGCAGATAGTTATGATTACTATGATTGAAACTGATAAAATCATCACTAATCATAGCAATCATAACTATCTGCGTTCTATAAAAAGAACCCAAAATAGCGTCGGCCTGTTACAGTAAGTGCCGGATAGAAACCGGTCATAATCCAAGATGATCCACCAACTTTCGCTAACCCTCCCCCCCGAACTGGCTTTCGACGAAACCGCTTTTCGGGAGCATGCATTGAGCCATCTTTCGTTGCCTGATACCCACGACATTACCGTACGCAAACGCCGACAGTCGATTGATGCACGTAGTCGGCAAATTAAGGTACTGGTCGAAGCCGACGTGTTTGCGGGTGAAACTCCGCCGTCCCTAATTCAATACCAAAAGCCGTCTGCTGATGTAAGCGGTCATGCCCCGCAGGCCATCGTTGTTGGGGCTGGACCAGCGGGGCTTTTTGCCGCCCTTCGGCTGATCGAACTGGGCATAAAACCCATCGTATTGGAACGGGGCAGTGATGTTCGCGCCCGCCGACGTGATTTGGCAGCTATTAATAAAGACCACATTGTCAACCCGGAATCGAACTACTGCTTTGGCGAAGGCGGAGCCGGTACGTACTCAGATGGCAAGCTCTACACCCGCTCGACCAAGCGGGGCGATGTCCGGCGAATTCTTGAGATTTTTGTTGCCCACGGAGCGACTGAGCAGATTCTGGTCGATGCTCACCCGCATATTGGCACCAACAAACTCCCGAACGTAGTGGCCGACCTCCGCGAAAGCATCCTGAATGCTGGCGGTGAGGTTCGCTTTAATACTAAAGTGACTGACCTGATTCTATCCGGCAATGAACTGAGGGGTGTGATTCTTGCCAATGGCGAAGAGCTAACGGGCATTGGCGTTATTCTGGCAACGGGCCACTCGGCACGCGATATTTTTTACCTGCTTCACAACCGCAACGTTCGCATCGAAGCCAAGCCTTTCGCCATGGGCGTTCGTGTTGAACACCAGCAGAGTTTAATTGACCAGTTTCAGTACCACCGTTCCAACAGGGGCGAATACCTACCGGCTGCGTCGTATAGTCTGGTCACGCAAACGCGTTTTAAAGGGGTAGAACGGGGCGTTTTCTCGTTTTGTATGTGTCCGGGTGGCTTCATTGTTCCGGCGGCAACAGCGCCGGGCGAGTTGGTTGTGAATGGTATGTCGCCTTCACGTCGCGATTCGCAGTATGCCAACTCGGGTCTTGTTGTTGCCATCGCCGACGAGGATATGCGGCCTTATGCCGACGAAGGACCCCTGGCGGGACTGGCGCTGCAACAGGACCTCGAACGCTGGGCCTGCCGCATGGGAAGTAACGGCAACCCCGATACCTCACAAACGGCTCCGGCTCAGCGCGTTGCCGACTTTGTGGATGGAAACGTATCGGGTGAATTGCTGCCAACGTCGTAT
>JANPJE010000508.1:0-2761 GCA_031425355.1 Spirosoma sp.
ATCGAAATTTGACTGAACGGCCCGCCCATTTTCGAACGTAATGCCATCTTTGGTGGCGGCTGTCAGGGCCATCGCCACAGAGCCTTCAATCTGCGCCTTCACCGTATCAGGATTGACAACCGTTCCCAGGTCAATAACGCAATAGACTTTATCGACCGTTACGCCACCGTCTTTATTCTTCGATACTTCGACAACCTGACCGGCCAACCCCGCGAAAAACTCCCACTGCGCCACACCCCGGCCTTTGCCAGCGGGTAGCGGTTTATCCCAACCCGAAAATTCCCGGAGTTTGGTCAATACCCGTTTGGCGTCGGAGTCTTTTGTGAGCATCGACAGCCGGAACGCCAGCGGGTCCTGACCGGCTTTATGCGCCATTTCGTCCAGGAAACACTCATGTGCGAACGCCAGCGTCGAACTCGTTACCGACCGCCAGTACGTAAGCGGAATGTGAATGTCGGCGTGAACGTAGCGCGTGTTGAGGTTTGGAATTTCGTATTTCTGTTCGCTTATGCCTTCGAGCATGGTGCCGTCGGGCTTGGTTTTATCGTACGTCTCGTTCATCGTTGCGTCGATGGACGGCGAAATGACCTTGTGCTGAAAAGCCACTGCTTTTCCGTCGGCGGACAACGCCCCGCGCATGGCCGAGAACGTCATGGGCCGAAACGGGCCCAGTAACGTATCATCTTCGCGCGTCCATACCACTTTTACGGGCTTGCCAATGGCTTTTGAGAGTAGAGCCGCTTCGGTGGCGAAGTCCTGCGTAAGCCGCCGACCGAAACCGCCCCCGTTGAACATAACATGCACGGTGATGTTATCGGCAGGGATTTTCAGAACTTTCGCAACCTCATCCTTGACCAAATCACCGCCCTGCGAAGACACCCACAACTCAACTTTGTTGTCCTGCGCTTTAAAGTGAGCGAGTGCGTTCATCGGCTCCATTGTGGAATGACTCACGATGGGCGTTTCGTAAAATGCTTCGAGCTGGTTTGTCCCATCGGCAAATGTTTTGTCGAAATCGCCCAGATTGTGCCCAATTACGCCATCCGTTTTGGCTAAATCGCGAAGCTGTTTCTCGAAATCAACCGTGTTAAAGGTTTCATGTCCCTGATGGTCCCACTTGATTGTCAGCGCTTTACGGCCTTTCATTGCGGCCCAATACGTAGTAGCCACAACCGCCACACCCTGATAGCGATTTTTGCCAACGACCCGGTCAACCGCAACAACCTGCTGAACACCTTTGACTTTCAGGCTTTGGGCCGCATCGAAACTAACCAGTTTACTGCCAAATACCGGGCAGCGTTCGATGGACGCGTAGACCATACCGGCCACTTTTGCGTCAATGCCAAATTGGGCCTGTCCCGAGACCTTCGAGGGCATATCAGGCCGGGGCATCGACTTACCCAGCATCGTAAAATCCTTAGGGTCTTTCAGTTTTGGTTCTTTCGGAACCGGAAGTTTGGCGGCTACGTCAGCCAATTGACCGTAGGATAATTTCCGTCCGGTGGGTTTGTGAATAATCGTAGCGTTTTCGGCGAAGCATTCCTCGATGGGCACGCTCCATTGCTGGCTGGCGGCCTGCCGGAGCATGTCCCGTGCCGACGCACCCACTTTCCGCATTTGCGTGTAACCGCCCCGAATAGAACCGCTGCCGCCTACCGCCTGCGACCACATGCCGCCATACTTGGTTTCGCCCCCTGTTTGCTGGATAACGACCTTATCCAACGAAACTTCCAGTTCTTCGGCAATCAAGGCCGGAACAGATTGATACGTTCCCTGACCAATTTCGGGTCGGGGATTCATGATGGTAATTCGCCCCGATTTTTCGATAAGTACGTAAGGCGTCAGTTCCGCTGTCTCTGGCAACGCCAGTCCAGGCCGGACACTCAGGTTCAGAACGGGGCTGGCAAGGGTTTCGGTTGCCGATAGACCAAGCGCGAAAGCGGCTCCGGTCAGACCAGCCGCTTTGAGGAAGTCCCGGCGGGATGCGCTGGGGTTAGGTGCTTTGGTGCTCATCGCTTACCGATTTTAGGCGTGGATTTAGGCATTTTTGGTGCAGTAGCCATCTCGGTCGATGCCGAGTGAATGGCTTGCCGAATGCGGTTATACGTACCACAGCGACAGATGTTTCCCTGCATGGCCGTGTCGATATCAGCGTCAGTTGGTTTCGGATTTTGCTTGAGCAACGCCACCGCCGACATAATTTGCCCTGACTGGCAATAGCCGCATTGTGGCACCTGATGCGCTATCCACGCTTTTTGTACCGGATGGTCGGCATTTTTGGCAATGCCTTCGATAGTTGTAATTTTCTGACCGGCAGCCGCCGAAACCGGAATACTGCACGAACGAGTGGGGCTTCCGTCCAGGTGCACTGTGCAGGCTCCGCACTGGGCAATGCCACAGCCGAACTTGGTGCCCGTCAGGCCAACAACATCCCGAATCGCCCACAGTAGCGGCATGTCGGGGTCCACGTCGAGCGTGTGCGGCTGGTTGTTAATTGTCAGTTTTATAGAGGCCATTGCCAGATAAGGATTGAGATAATAGCGAACGGTTATGAGTAAGGTTCCGGCGGTTCGCATGAAGAATTAAATTTACGCATTTTGCCAATACGTCAGGCCAGATTATGGCATCTATTCATCAAATACTTATGTCTTTACCTTAATGAAGTAACATAAATCCTGTTGGGGCGGTTGTTCTCGTGAGTACAACCTAAAATAATATGGAAACAAACGCAGGTAATGAACGCGAATTGGGCATCGGTGTG
>JANPJE010000509.1:0-7160 GCA_031425355.1 Spirosoma sp.
CCCATTTTTTATGCCAATGAACGATAAAAAGACGGTAGTTCTCCTGCACGGCCACGGCGTCGATGCGTCCATATGGGATGATATTTATGACGATTTGGGTTTGGATGGGCCGGTTTTGAAACCCGATTTCGCCCGGCTGACAAGCCATACAACCATTGAAGCGTACGCTGAAGAACTGGACGCCTGTTTAAGAGCGGAGCAAACCGAACCGGTGGTTTTGGTGGGTCATTCGATGGGTGGTTATATCGCACTGGCTTTTGCCGAAAAATACCCCAAACGGGTGCTGGGGCTGATTTTATATCACTCAACCGCTACTGCCGATACCGAAGAACGCCGGGAGCAGCGTCAGAAAACGATTGATGAACTGAATGCCGAGGGTACGGCCCCATTTATTCGCAAACAACTGCCTAAAATGGTAGCCACTACATATCCACCCGAAAAAACGCAGACGCTCGTAGCCCGTTACCTGAATTTACCCAACGACGCGCTCATTTCAGGACTGCGGGCCATTGCCGGACGACCCGAACGAACGAACGTATTGCAAACTGCCGGATTTCCGATTCTACTCGTGCTGGGCCTCGACGATCAATTGATTCCCCATGACAAAACGGCTCAATTAGCTGATTTATCTGACAACATTAGTGTTGCGACAATTGAGAATGCCGGTCACTTAAGCATGGTTGAACAACCCCAAAAATCAGTCCAGATAATCCGGGAGTTTGTGCGAGAGCGTTGACTTTTATTGACTGGCAATACCATAATCAGGGACACTAATTCAGTGTCCCTTTTATGTTTTGAGCCTGTTTTAAAGGGATTATCCGTAAACTTGCAGCTTATTCAAGCAGGCTATTCGCTTACACTTCCAGAAAAATGGCTGAACTTTTTAACGTTTATCCGCTATACGACATTGAACCCGTCCGGGCGCAGGGCAGCTACCTTTGGGACGCCGACGGGACGCGTTACTTAGACCTGTACGGCGGTCATGCAGTTATTTCGGTGGGGCATACGCACCCGCGCTACGTGCAGGCACTGACTGATCAGTTGCATCAGATTTCGTTCTATTCCAATTCGGTCAGGATTCCGCAGCAACAGGAATTGGCCGATAAGTTGGGCGCACTGTCTGACCATCCTGATTACGCCCTGTTCTTGTGCAACTCCGGGGCCGAAGCCAACGAAAACGCGCTCAAATTAGCGTCGTTTCATAATGGCCGGACAAAAGTCGTAGCCTTCACTAAATCGTTTCACGGACGTACAGCCGGTGCCGTTGCCGCTACCGATAACCCATCCATTGTTGCGCCAATCAACTACAATCAACACGTTACGTTTCTGCCCTATAATGACTCTGACGCGGCCCGAACCGGCATTACGTCCGATACCTGCGCCGTCATTGTCGAGGGTATTCAGGGGGTGGGGGGCATACAGGTGGCGACCGACGAGTTTCTGCAAACCCTTCGGCAACGCTGCAACGAAACCGGCGCGATACTGATTCTGGATAGTGTTCAGTGCGGGTATGGGCGGTCGGGTAAGTTTTTCTCGCATCAGTTCAGCGGCATCGACGCCGATATCATTTCGATGGCGAAAGGCATGGGCAATGGCTTTCCTATTGGTGGGATACTTATCTCGCCGAAGTTCAAAGCAAGTTTCGGATTATTGGGCACTACGTTTGGCGGGAATCACCTTGCCTGCACAGCCGCCATTGCCGTTCTTGACATCATGCGCGACGAAGGACTGCTGGAAAACGCCACGCGCATGGGCCAGTATTTTATGGACGGTATTCGGCAGATTGGCGGCTATAAAGAACTGCGTGGTCAGGGATTAATGATTGGTATCGAGTATGACTTTCCTGTCGACGCGCTGCGGAAAACGCTGTTGTTCGAGCATAAACAGTTTACCGGTGTAGCTGGAAAAAACATCATCCGGTTGCTGCCTTCGCTGACGGTTGGCATTGACGAAGCGGATCAGTTTTTGGATGCGTTGAGAATTTGTTTAAACACAGAGAGAACAGAGGTTTTCACGGAGAAAACGGAGAAATATGAGCGATAATCAGATTACAGAGTCTGTTATTGGCTGTGCAATTAATGTACATCGTCGCTTAGGACCGGAATTGCTGGAATCTGTTTATGAAGAGTGTATATCGTACGAACTGGATAAAGCCCGGACGTTTTTTGAACGACAAAAAGCTATGCCTGTTGTTTATGATGAAATAAAACTGGACACTGGTTATCGAATAGATTTATTGGTAGAAAATAGAGTTGCCGTTGAGTTAAAAGCAGTCGAAGCTATTACTGATGTTCACCTCGCCCAGGTTATGACCTATCTACGATTATCAAATTGTCGATTTAGTCTATTGATTAATTTTAATGTGGCTATATTAAAGAACGGTTTGAAGCGTGTTGTTAATGGATATTAATCTCCGTTTGCTCCGTGAAATCTCTGTTTTCTCTGCGTTTAACATAACAAATGACCAATTTTCTCTCCCTCGCCGACGTTACCAGCCTCGACGCCCTGATTCAATCCGGCTTTGCTGCCAAAGCCAATCCCTTTGCCGACCAGCACCTCGGTAAAAACAAAACCATCGGCCTGATTTTTTTCAATTCCAGTCTGCGAACGCGCCTGAGTACGCAAAAAGCAGCTCAGAATCTTGGCATGAACGTAATGACGATGAATGTCGGGCAGGATAGCTGGGGATTGGAGATGGAAGAAGGTGTGCTTATGAATGGCGACAAAGCCGAGCACGTCCGCGAAGCAGCCGCCGTAATGGGTCGCTATTGTCAGATTATCGGTATCCGGGCGTTTGCCGAACTTAAAGACCGCGACAAAGACTATCGGGAACAGGTCATGCACCAGTTCGCTACGTATGCGGGCGTCCCCATTGTCAATCTTGAATCGGCCACGCGCCACCCGTTGCAATCGCTTGCCGACTGTATCACGATTGAGGAGGCCAAAACCAAACCTAAACCGAAGGTTGTACTGACCTGGTTGCCCCATTTTAAACCGTTGCCACAAGCCGTCGCCAATTCGTTCAGCGAGTGGATGAACGCCCGCGCTGATTCGGGAAACGTGGAGTTTGTGATGACTCACCCGGAAGGTTACGAACTGCCCCCCGAATTTGTGGGCAACGCCCGTGTAATTTACGATCGGGAAGAAGCGTTTGCGGGGGCTGATTTTATCTACGGCAAAAACTGGTCGTCGTATAGGCAGTATGGACAAGTGCTGACACAGAATTCGTCGTGGGCCGTGACAATGGACGATATGAACCGGACCAACAACGGCAAATTCATGCACTGCCTGCCCGTTCGGCGCAACCTGAAAGTAGCCGATGCTGTGTTAGACAGCCCCCGATCGCTGGTTGTTGAGCAGGCCGCTAACCGCGAATGGTCGGCACAGGCAGTTTTAAAAGAAATTTTACTGAGTATGTAGGGAGAAAAAGCAGGAGGTAGAATAAAGGGAGAACCGTAATCCCTCTCGTCCTTCTCCTCCCTCTCCTCCCTTTTCTCCTTTTATGAATACACTCACTGTAATTAAAATTGGCGGGAACGTTATCGACGACTCAGCCGCCCTAAACCGTTTTTTAACAGCATTCGCTGGCTTGCCGGGTGCCAAACTACTCGTTCATGGCGGGGGTAAAATAGCGACACAGGTAGCGGATAAACTGGGCATTCAAACGACAATGGTCGAGGGTCGGCGTATTACTGACCAGCCTATGCTCGACGTAGTGACAATGGTATATGGCGGCCTGGTCAACAAGCAGATTGTTGCTAAACTTCAGGCGCTGGAGGTGAATGCCATTGGGATGACCGGAGCCGACGCCGGAACAGTGCTGGCCAAAAAACGCCCGGTCAAAGACATCGATTACGGCATGGTAGGGGACATTGAGGAAGTTGACTCGGGACAGATTCAGTTCTTCCTTCGGCAGCAGCTAACGCCCGTTTTTGCCCCGATTACTTACACAATATCGGGCGATCTGCTAAACACCAACGCCGATACAATGGCTTCGGCTATTGCCGTTGATATGGCTGTTCACAACGACGTAACGCTGATTTACTGCTTCGAGAAAAAGGGCGTACTGAATGACCCCACCGATGACAGTAGTGTAATCAATGAACTCACGCCCGCGCTCTATGCCGATTATAAAGCCGCTGGAATCATCAATAAAGGCATGATTCCGAAATTGGACAATGCATTCAGGGCGTTGGGAAATGGAGTCTCGAAAGTGATCATTTGCCATGCTGATGAGGTAGCAGAAGCGGTTGCGCAGGGAGCCGGAACCACGTTGAAATTGGTTGATTAGTTAATTGGTTGATTAGTTAATTCGGTGGAAGTAGATTATGTGAGTTTAGACTAACTACACTACTTTCACCCAATTAACCAATCAACCAATCAACTAATCACTTCTCCGCCAACAAATGTGCTACGCGCCGAACGCCCATGAATCGGTTCTGGTAGTAGCTGGCGTGTAGATAGTCGTAACGGACGCCCCCGTTCCAGGCCGAGTGAATAAACTTAATCCGGTTGCCAATCACTTCCGTTATCAAGCCGACGTGCCCGATCCGACTGCCGCCTGAACTGTGGCCTTTAAATAAAATAAGGTCGCCCGGTTGGGCGGCCTCCTTGTCAACGGCTTCACCTACATGGCCCTGTGCGGCACTCGAATGCGGGAGTGAAAGACCAAATTTATTGTAACAGAATCGGGTAAACCCGGAGCAGTCGAAGCCGTGTGTAGTTGTTCCGCCGGAGCGATAACGAGTGGCTAAATGCTCTTTTGCGAAGTTGATAACATTTTTTACAAGCGGGATCTGCTCGTAAAAGGACTCTTTATGTGAAGTTACGGTAGGTACTTCAATTACGGTGGGTACGCTTTGCGCTTGAACGATGCCAAACGAGACAGTACAAACAACTGCCAGGAGCACTTTTTTCATCATAGAGGTAGGTGAAAATCAAGTTACGCTTCATAAAAGTATTGATTCGCGACCGATCTACCTACCCGTTGGGAAAGATTTTCTACACTTCCATAGAATTTTTTCGTGCCAGTTTTGTCAAGTTACTGACCGTAAAGTAATTAGAAGGTGGGATTTTTCAGTATCTTTTTGTGGAATGACTACTGGCGAGTGACTATACCACCTGAGTAATTATGGATTCACGGTTAAAAATAAAAGGGTCAGGTTATTAAACCTGACCCCAAATTGATGCTTCAACTCCTTTAATACGTTACTCAAAACCAGCCTGCGCCAGCAATACGAAACGGCCAGGGAATAGATACCAAAATGAGCAACAGCCCTAACCCGTAAAAAATGCCCACTAAGCGTTGCTTGGTTGTGGCATCGGCGGCTCGTTTGGAACGCGAGTAGCCAATCGTAATGAGAATAATGGCAATCAGCATACCGGCGGTGTGCTCCACGCTATAGAACCGGTATAACTTCTCGCTCAGCATACTGAAATTGACTTTTGGGCTGATGAACAACAGAATCAAACCAATTACTAACTGCGTGTGTACCGCAATGAGGGTAAACAAATATAACTGCCGATTTCCATCGGTATAGCCGCTCCGGCCCTGCCATTTTCCAATGGCCACAACAACGGCGGCTACTAATAAAAGAAGGGCTATCCAGCGAAGCCCCGAGTGAGCATGTACTAATCCAGAATACATAACTGAGTTGATTTGATGTAAAAAGTGGTTTGATTGCAAAGAAACAACCAAATGCCCAACTTACACCGAAAACCGGGTGTTTAGCGACTATGATTATTTACAATACAACCTACAGCGTTGCCGACGAAATAGCGCAGGATTGGCTTCACTGGATGAAACGCTTTTTTGTGCCAGCCGCAATGGCAACCGAATTGCCGACCAGTCATAAAATTCTGCGTCTGCTGACCGAACTCGACAATGGCGGCACGACGTACTCGGTTCAGCTCGATTTTAAAACAATGGCCGACTATTCCGCTTATCTGGCCTATCATGCCGACAGCCTGCGCCAACGCATTCAGCACCGATTTGGTAATCAATTCATTTCGTTCGATACCCTGCTTGAAGAAGCTTGAAGAGAATGATGAATTATGAATGATGAGTTGCAAAGCAGTAATTCATTATTCATCACCGCGCGGGCGGCCCCGTCATCACTCGTTTCCGTCGCTTATCCACCGTTAGCAGAAATGCGGGCAGCAGGATAAGGTTGGATGCCATGCCCATCAGCAACGTAATGGAGACAAGAATGCCCAGCGCAACGGTTCCCTGAAACGTGGAAGCCGCAAAAATGGCGAAGCCTGCAAACAGAATCATGGCCGTATAAAACATGCTGATACCCGTGTACCGAATCGTTTCGGATACGGCCCGGTCGATGCTGAGTTTCTGGTTTCGGAGTTCATCACGGTATTTGGTGATGAAATAAATTGTGCCGTCAGACGAAATACCGAAGGCGATGCTGAAGATCAGGATGGTGGAGGGTTTCAGGTGAATATCGAAGAAACCCATGATGCCGGCGGTAACAATAAGCGGCACGACGCTCGGCAGAATGGCAATCAGGCTGAGCCGGATATCGCGCAGGAGAATAATCAGAATGCCTGAAACCAGTAGAATGGCCAGTATGGTGCTCTCGGCGAGGTTGGTGAGCAGGTAATCGTTGCCCCGCGTAAATACCACACTGTTACCTGTAATATGCACGTCATACTGCTCGGTTGAGGCTACCCGTTTGCCCGTTTCCCGGTCGATATTGAAAATCGAATCGGCTTTGGGCTGTAGTTCGTTCAGTAGTTGCGTCGTGCGAACGGTACCTACATCGGGCATTTGAAAACTGATGCGCGTGTAGCGAAACGTACTGTCCATATACGCCTTGAACGCCAGGCCGCCACCCGCGTTTTTGGCCCCTTTCAGTTGGGGGGCATAGTTTGCTAACTGGCTCAGTTCGAGGGCGCCGGGCAGCGCGTAGTACTTTGGATCGCCACCCCGGTAGGCTTGATAGAAAAACTTGATCGCTTCGACTAAAGACAGTGGTCTTGTAAACTCGCTGTGTTTGCTGAATTCACGTTCGAGCAACCTGATCTTGGTCAGCGTTTGGGGCGTCAGTACCCGGCCCGCGCGTTTGGCGTCAATGCTGACCTCAAACGGCATGACACCTTTAAACCGGCTCTCGATAAACTTCAGATCGGTATAAATCGGGTCATTT
>JANPJE010000510.1:0-1500 GCA_031425355.1 Spirosoma sp.
CGTTACGTACCATAATGGTGCCCCCGAAAAAGACGTACCCCAGCGCGAAACCGGCACGCCCAACTACCGCGATTTACCCCTGCACGATTACCTATCGGTCATTGAAGTGGTCAACCCCATGCACCGGCTCTGGAGCGATGGCCGCTGGAATAAACTGACGCTGGCGCACGGCTGTTACTGGGGGAAATGCTCATTCTGCGATGTGACGCTGGATTACATCAAACGCTATGAACCCGTAACGGCCTCGCTCCTCGCCGACCGGATTGAGGAAATTATCGAACAGACGGGGCAAACCGGTTTTCATTTCGTCGATGAAGCCGCGCCACCGGCCCTCATGCGCGATCTGGCGCTGGAAATCATTCGCCGGAAACTAACCGTAACCTGGTGGACCAATATCCGCTTTGAGGTCAGCTTCACGCCCGACTTGTGTACGTTGCTCAAAGCGTCGGGTTGTATTGCGGTGTCGGGCGGGCTGGAAGTAGCGTCGGACCGACTGCTGGATCGCATGAAAAAGGGCATTACCGTAGCGCAGGTAGCCCGCGTTGCCGACGCCTTCACGCAGGCCGGCATCATGGTTCATGCCTATCTGATGTATGGTTTTCCGACCCAAACAATGCAGGAAACGGTGGATTCTCTGGAGATGGTCCGGCAGTTATTTATGAATGGCGTGGTGCAGTCGGGCTTCTGGCATCGGTTTGCCATGACCGCCCACAGCCCCGTTGGTGTCGATCCGGCGGGTTTCGACGTGATGCGCATTGGGCCAGAATCAGGCAAGTTTGCCGATAACGACCTCGAACACACGGACCCGATGGGTGCCGACCACGATTTATTTGCTGAGGGGCTTCGAAAATCACTCTTCAATTATATGCACGACGTGGGTTTCGACCTGCCGCTCCAGAAATGGTTTACATTCCCCATACCCGCTACGTCCATTCCACCCCGCTACATTGGCAAAGCCATCAGCCAAAATCCCGATAAAGAACCCCGCCCCAACGCCTTTGTTATCTGGCCGGGAAATCTGCCGAGTCTGGAGGTTTTTGTGTTGCAGCAGGGCCGAAACGTAGTGGAGATGGCTGAGCTGGAATTTTACAGCAAACAGGGGCAATGGCTGCTCGAAACTCCCCTTCCGGTTGGTCAGTGGCTGTTGGATACGCTGCCGGAACTGATGATCAGCGCACACGAACCGCGTTCTTTAGGCCATCTGAAAAGTAATTTTGAGACAGCCGGACTGGGCATTTTCAACGATTTTCTACAATCGCCGGTTTGGACCAAACTACGGGAGAATGGATTATTGATTGTTTGATTATCCGCGAATGACAGCCCCTGATTGTATCGTTACGGCTGATCCATCGGCCAGAAAGACCGAGTGAGGTGATTGCTCAAAAAATGGCGCGAATGCGGGTCCGTATAGTTTCGGTACGTCGCAGCGGACGCTGTAATCACGAACCGGAAAGATTGACCATTGCGGGTGAACGACCTCGTATTCCGACGTTCGTCCCT
>JANPJE010000511.1:0-4134 GCA_031425355.1 Spirosoma sp.
TATGCATCGAGGCCCTATCAGGTTCTGCGCCACTTCGACGAAAGTCCGCAATTGCCTGGTGGCTACGCCCTTATGATTCTGATGGCATTTGTGCCGCCACTCTGGTTCGCGGTCATGAATCCCCGGCTCGAACGCTGGCAGGCACGCGCTTATGAGCCTGACGAAATTGCGGCTGCGGTGCGGCAGTTTGCGTAACGTAGTATAGTACAAATTTTCGTTTTCCTAACAAGACATTCCCTAACTTTCTCTTCACCGTAACTCCGCCTTCGTTATCTTTGAAACAATATCCGGTTAAACCAGCACGTTTGTTTGAATAACGACTGCTGGTTTACCCTCATCCACTTACCCAACTCGTTCGTATGCTCTTGCTCCAGGTTCCGGCCATCGACACTGCGGCCGCATCGCTGTCGGCCACGACGGCTGCTCAACCCCAAACGCTTCAACTGTTCGATTTAGTAGCTAAAGGCGGCTGGGTGATGGTTCCCATCGCATTTTTGTTTTTTGCTACGCTCTACCTGATTTTCGAGCGGTTCTTTGTCATTCGTTCGCAAACCCGCGCCGATGCTAATTTCATCGACAACATCCGGGATATGGTGGCGCAGGGAAATATCAAATCAGCCGAGTCATTTGCCAAAAATCAACGTACCGCAATGGGACGCGTATTCGAAAAAGCCATTGGCCGGATTGGATCACCCATTAAAGACATTGAAAGCACGGTCGAAACCGTTGGACAGATCGAATTGTCCCGCTTAGAGCGTAATATGGGCTATTTGGGCATCATTGCCGGTATCGCACCCATGCTTGGATTTATCGGAACCATCTCCGGAATTATCCGTATTTTCTACGATATTTCGCTGTCCGATAACATAAGCGTTGGCATTATTGCGGGTGGATTGTACGAGAAAATGATTACATCGGGTGCCGGTTTGATCGTGGGTGTTATCGCTTATACGGGCTATCACCTGCTCAATATGATGATCGAGCGGTTCACGCTTGCTCTCGAAATGAACGCCTTCGAATTTATCGAAGTCCTCCAGAAACCAACGACCGAACCCGCCCGGATGCGGTAAAATTGAGTCAGAAATTGTCAAGTTTGGTCAAGCGTCGTACAACACTTGACCGCTCCTGACTAATCTTGACCAAACTTGACATTAGATGAAACTCCGTCGAAAACAAAAGTTTGCTGCCGAAGTCGCGACCTCCTCGCTGAACGACATCATGTTTTTCCTGCTGTTGTTTTTCCTGATTATCTCGACGGTAGCCAATCCAAACGTCATTAAATTGCTATTGCCAAAAGCCGCATCGTCGCAGCAGTTGAGCAAGAAGCAGGTGACGCTGTCGGTTGATGAGAACAAGCAATATTTTATCGACAAAAAACCCGTTGACCCGGCTACCCTGGAAACCGAACTGAAATCTATTATGGCCGGTATTGCCGAGCCAACCGTTGTCGTTCGCTTCGCCAAAACGCTGACCGTTCAGGATTTGGTGGACGTACTGCAAACGGGCGCGAAGCTAAATATCAAGATGGTGATGGCTACCTCAAAGTAGGATTTCAGTCTGGCCTCCCACCTTTACAAACGACTAATTCCCGCAAAACCTGTTTACCTTTGTCATCCGACCGTGCGATCTCCCGGTTTGTTATGACACATCAACTTGTACTCAGAAAGCCGCTCGCGTTTTTCGACCTCGAAACGACCGGCATCAACACCGCCAAGGACCGCATTATTGATATTTGCGTCATTAAAGCGTTGCCCGGTGGCGAAGTCGTTCGTAAAACCCAGCGCGTGCATCCGGGTATGCCCATTCCGCTGGAGTCGAGCCTGATTCACGGTATTTATGATGACGATGTGCAGGATGCACCCCCATTTAAGGCGGTTGCCCGCACATTGGCGCAGTTTATGGACGGCTGCGATCTGGCAGGCTTCAACTGCAATCGTTTCGACGTACCGCTGTTAGTTGAAGAGTTCCTGCGGGCCAACGTTGATTTCGATCTGAAAAATCGTCGGATGGTCGATGCCCAGCGAATTTTTCACCTGATGGAGCCGCGCAACTTATCGGCAGCTTATAAATTCTACTGCAACAAAGACCTGATTGGTGCTCATGGTGCCGAAGCTGACACCATTGCTACGCTCGAAGTACTTGACGCGCAGGTGCAACGGTACATGGGCATGGTGGCTAAGTCGGATAGCGGTGCGGAGCTTGTATTCGACAATGACGTCGATATGCTGCATAACTTGACGGCTAACAAAAATATTGATCTTGCTGGCCGAATTATTTTAAACGACAAAGGCGAGGAAGTCTTCAATTTTGGTAAACATAAAGGTTTACCCGTACTGGACGTATTGAAAAAAGAACCCTCTTTTTACGACTGGATGCAGAAAGGCGAGTTTCCGCTCGATACCAAGCGTCGGCTCACGGAAATCCGACTACGAATGTTCAGTAATGGACTGATTATCAATGGCAAGCGGTAACTACTTCGATGATACGGTCACTTCCGTAACCACCGGACTATTTGATGCGTTTTTACCCGTTATGTACAATTTCTGCCCGTTTGAGAACAGATTGGCGTAGCTGGGCAATCCCTCCAGTTTAACCGGTCCCGTGGCCCATACGTCTTCGAGGAGGTCATAAATGTAAACAGACTGGTTCTGAAGCAGGTACAGGTTGTCTCCTAATACCGCAGAGAAAACGTTTCCAAAATTACTGGCGATCTCAAAAGGCGTGTCTTTTACCGGCGTCCAAGTGTTTGTGCTGGTTGAAAAATACGCCATTTTCTGCTTTGCTCCCTCTCCGCCAAGCACATACAGTTTGTCTTTGTAAGCCGCTACTTCGCTACCGGTGGTCGGATACAGGTAATTGGGAGCCGTAAACCACTTATCTTGATTGATGCTGTACTGTTTGAACAGGGTGCTTGGGGTTCGCCCGCCAATAAAATAAATTGCCCCGTTATAATACGTCACACCGGCTTCTCCGGCATTGTCTTTAGCCGTTGCCGGATACGATAGGTTTGTCCAGGTGTTGGCAGCGGCTGTGTATTTAGTGGCGTCGTTGGCGATAAAAAAGACACTCGTTCCATCACTAACCAATTTGCCGCCGTAGCCGCATCCGCATACATTATCTGACGTTGCCAACGGTGATGAAAATGAATTGGACGACAGGTCGTATCGTGCGAAAAACTGATATTTATCCGTATTTGAGTGATTGCCAAAGTAAATGCTGTTACTGACCAGCACTGACTGGAGCGGGTAAGGTCCCGCGTCGTATGTGCTCAAGGGGATACTTAACTGTTTCGCGGTCAGCATAATATCGTTCACCGTTGTTCCGGGCTTTGCGGGCGGATCAATCTCCTTTTTACAGCCTGCAAAAAGGGACAGAGTCAATAAGAAAATAGCATGCTTCATAGGTGAGGTGGTTATTTACTTATTCACTGGCAGTCGGCGAAGTTAATCGCTAAAAGTCCGGGTAAGGTATGGTGATTTTTGACGTATAAGTACGGAATCTCAACCGAAAAATTCTCTGAGTAATGAATCAACGGCGATATAATTGTACTTGAGCACTGTACACGGTCACATGGAAAAGAAGCCGCCGTTTGACGGCTATTTTACCATCGCACCGAATAGGTACGAAAAACACCTTTACGCCAATTCCGAATAATCTTTACCTTTGCGGAACTTTGTATTAACCGGCAACCCATGCAACCCACGCAGGACGTCCTCATTCCGGAAGTCATTCAGCAAATTCCGCTTACGTACTACCTGATTCTCAGTACCGCACTCTTCGTTATTGGTATTATCGGCGTACTGACCCGGCGCAATGCAATCATCATCTTCATGTCCATCGAACTGATGCTGAATGCCGTCAATCTATTACTCATCGCGTTTTCTTCGTACCGCTCCGACTCGGCCGGGCAAGTATTCGTCTTTTTTATTATGGCCGTTGCTGCCGCCGAGGTATCGGTTGGTTTGGCTATCATTGTCATGATTTATAGAAATACCCGCTCAATCGACGTGGGCTTGCTTAACAAGTTGAAATGGTAAAATTTAGTTGTAAGCCCGTAAGTCGTAAGCCATAAATGGCTGCGCAGGTTTCTACTTACCACTAAAAACTACGACTATTTTTATGAGAATAGAATTA
>JANPJE010000512.1:0-41204 GCA_031425355.1 Spirosoma sp.
ACTAAACTAACCGCAGCAACGGCGGTTTGCGTCGGTGATCTGGTTGCGATAACGGCTACGCCCGAGAATACCACTAAAGCGGCTGGCTGGCAATATGATGTGTTACTGTCCGACGCGTCCGGGAATTTCACATCCGAACAGGTTGTTGGCTCGGGTCCATTAACTAATTTGAAAGCGACAATTCCGGCTACTATACCTCCCGGAATGGGCTATCGGTTGCGGGCGAGGCCGCGTGGTATTTCATACGCGCAACTTGTTTCCAGTGAGGTCTTTACGGTCAAATCGTTGCCAACCGCAACGCTGACCGGCTCAACAACCGTGTTACAGGGCCAACCGGTTTCGCTTTCGCTCAGTTTCACCGGCGATGGGCCCTGGCGGGGCAGTTTGTCCGACGGCACCGCTTTTTCGGGGAGCGTAAACCCAACCATTCTCACCGTCCAACCGACAAAATCGGTCATTTATTCGGTCACAAGTATCGAAAATAGCTGTGGAAAAGGCAGCAGCTCGGGGCAGGCTTCGATTACAGTGCTCCTGCCCACTGCCGAAGAGACGTTTGCCGGTGGGCGTTTAAGAATTTACCCCAACCCAACTCACGAGGTTGTCTATGTTGAACTGACGACTACCCAGGCAAAACAAGTCAGCCTCAGCCTACGCGACGCACAGGGTCGTTCCGCGTTTCAGAAGCAGTTTGGTCAGGTTACTTCGGTGTCGGAACCCATTCCAATGCCCAACACGACCGGAACGTATCTGCTGACGATTCAGGTCGGAGAACACACCCTGACGCGGAAGGTAGTGCGGCAATAATCAAAGGGCAGGGGTTGTCAGGAGATAGTCAAAAGTGGTCAAGAATTGTCAGGTAAGAATATCAATTTGTTACCTGACAATCCTTGACTACTCCTGACCAAACCTGACATTTTTTTCAAACCACCTGACCTATCCCAAACAGAATTACAAACAGCAGAGTCGTCAGAGCGAGTTGACCAAGCCGGGCGTTGAGTTCGGCGGGGCGTTTGTGAGTAGCAATGGCCCGACCGTTCAGGATAAATAGCGGGAAGGAAAGCACGTAGAGATAACCTAATAGCGGGGCATCGGTCAGGAACGAGTACGCTATCGCACAGACCATGCCTGTAAGCAGCAAACCCCAATGGTAACGTATCGCAAGAGGCAGACCGAGTCGGGCCGGAATCGAGCGTTTGCCGGTCATCGTATCTGTTTCGATATCGCGTATGTTGTTGACATTCAGCACGCCCGTGGCAAACAGGCCAACGCTGGTTGCGGGTAGTAACAAAAGCGGGGTGAACGAAAGCGTGTACAGATAATACGTTCCCAAAACGCCAACCCAACCGAAGAAAATAAGTACAGCAATATCGCCGAAGCCTGCGTAGCCGTAGGGCCGTTTGCCATTGGTGTAGCCGATGGCGGCTCCAATGCTGAGCAGACCCAACCCCAGAAATCCCCAGAAGAGGGCAGGCTCCTCATCGAAAAACGCGACGCCCAGCAAACCAACACCACAAACAAGCGACAGCACGGCCATAACGATAATGCCGCGTAACATGGCTTCTTTGGTAATGTCGCCGGTAGCAACGGCCCGGCGCGGACCTACCCGCAGTTCGGTGTCTTTCCCCGAAACAGCATCGCCGTAGTCGTTAGCGAAATTGGATAGGATTTGCAGAAAAATGGTCGTCAATGCAGCCAGAACGGCGATTTCCCAGCTAAAATGCCGGTTCGCCAACGCCAGAAAACTTCCGAGAATGATACTGGCTAAGGCCAATGGTAACGTACGAGGCCGGGCAGCGGCAATCCAGGATTTCATAAAAATGAGTTGTAAAGTTAAAGGTTACATAGTTGTAGAGTTTCAGACGCGCCAGCCAACTCCACAACTATATAACCTTACAACTGTATAACTATAAATTAACTGCTTTTTTAAACTCGTCGTCTTCGGGTTTCACTTTCGAGGCAAAGAAATGCGTTAGTTCGCCCTTTTCGTTGATGACATATTTGCAGAAATTCCAGGTGGGTACTTTGTCGTTCCAACCGTTTAACGATTTGTCCGTCAGCCATTTGTAGAGCGGGGATTGATTAGCACCCAGTACGTCTACCTTCTCGAACATCGGGAACGTAACGCCGTAATTCTTCTGACAAAACGTAGCGATGTCGTCGCTGCTGCCCGGCTCCTGACTACCGAAATTGTTGGCCGGGAAACCCAGTACCACAATTTTATCGCCGTGCTGTTTGTAGAATTTCTCCCAGTCGGCATACTGTGGGGTGAAGCCGCATTTCGATGCGACATTCAGAATGATAACCTTCTTGCCTTTAAAACCGCTCAGCGATACGGGCTTGCCATCCAGTGACTTAACCGTGAAATCGTATAGGCTTTTGGTGGGAGCTACGCCCGTTGCAGGCGCACTGGCCGCTTCACTTTTATTCGCGAAAATTCCTTTGACGAGTGTTGATAACGACATAAAACTGGTAAGAGCCACGATGATGACGGCTCCGATTAACGTGAAAATGATGCTTTTTTTCATGAGTAACGTAACATTTTGGCAGCGTTTGGAAAATTGGTTAAAGGCACTGAAACACAACGACCTACTTACATTTTTTCAGGCACGTCTATGCCCAATAAACCCATTGCTTTCCGAATAGTTTCACCAACCGCTTTCGATAAAACAAGCCGGGTATGAAGCTTCACCAAATCGGTTTCTTTCAGGATGGATAGTTTATCGTAAAACTGGTTAAATGTCCGGGCCAGTTCATAGGCGTATTGCGCGATGTATGAAGGTGCGTACGCTACGCCCGCATCAGCTACGCGCTGTGGGTATTGGCTCAGCAAGAACACTAATTGCTGCTCGATGTCATCCAGTTCAGTTGCCACAACTTCCCCGTCCAGGCTCATTTCTGACTCCACCGCCTTTCGCAAAACGGACTTAATCCGGGCATGAACGTACTGAATGTACGGGCCCGTATTTCCGTGTAAATCAACCGATTCGGCCGGATTGAACTGCATCCGTTTCTGCGGATCAACCTTCATCAGGTAGTATTTCAACGCGCCCAAACCGAGCATTTTGAAAAGGGCGGTTTTTTCGCTTTCGCTGAAATCATCCAGCTTGCCTTTTGCCGCATCGTCGGCGGCTGTGGACGCGGCATCGGTCGTTTCCTGAATCAAATCATCGGCATCAACAACCGTGCCCTCTCGGGATTTCATCTTGCCCGTTGGCAGGTCAACCATGCCGTAGGATAGGTGATACAACTCATTGGCGTAGGGTCGCCCCAACCGGCGCAGAATGGCAAATAATACGTTGAAATGGTAGTCCTGCTCATTACCGACAACCCAGATCTGACGGTCACTGTGAAAATCATGAAACTTCATATCCGTAGTTCCCAGATCCTGCGTCATATACACCGACGTACCATCCGAGCGCATCACCAATTTCTGATCCAGCCCTTCTTCGGTCAAGTCGATCCAAACTGAATTGTCTTCTTTCCGATAGAAAACACCTTTCTGAATACCTTCGTCAACGATCTCTTTACCAAGTAAATACGTATTTGATTCGTAATATATTTTATCGAAACTGACGCCAATATTTTTGTACGTAACATCGAAACCGGCATACACCCAGTTGTTTAGCTGGCGCCAGAGGGCAACCGTTTCGGGATCGCCCTGTTCCCACAGCCGCAGCATCTGCTGAACATCCTGCATGAGCGGAGCCGTTTTTTCGGCAATTTCTTTTTCTGTTCCCTGTGCTACCATCTCCCCGACCTGCGCCTTATACGCCTTATCGAACAGGACATAATATTTCCCGATCAGGTGGTCGCCCTTCATACCCGACGAGTCCGGCGTTTCCCAACGGCCCGACCGGTCCGCCGTCGCGGCATCGGTGCCGAACAGTTTATACGCCAGCATCGACTTACAAATGTGAACGCCCCGATCATTAACGATGCAGGTTTTCACTACGTCGTAGCCATTTGCTGCCAGAATCCGGCTCACCGAATCACCCAGAAAGTTATTCCGTAAGTGGCCGAGGTGCAGCGGTTTATTCGTGTTTGGTGATGAGAACTCGACCATCACAGATTGCTCCTTTTTGGGATGCGTACCAAACGACGGATCAGCCGCAATATCATTCAGGACCTCAATCCAGGCCGCATCGGCAACGCTGATATTCAGGAAGCCCTGCACGACGTTAAACGCACGAACGACGGCACTATTTTCGACCAGCCAGGTGCCAATGGCCTGACCGATTTGCGCTGGTGCCTGACGAAGCGCTTTTGTGTAAGGGAACGTAACGAAGGTGTACTGGCCTTCAAACTCTTTTTTGGTGGGAGCGAGTTGCACAACGCCGGACTGACCCGGATAAAGTTCGTTGATAGACCGTAAAATGTCGGCCTCTATTGTTGACTGAATATCCATCACCGGCAAAAGTACGAAATGTAGCGCGGTCACGCTATGACAAGACGCTGATGGATACATGACAAGTTTAATATTGAGCGACAAATCTCTCAACATTAAACTTGTCTCATACGCCTACTTCGGTTGCAGCGTCGTCGTTTCCTCGGCAACTGTCTGGATTTTTTCTTTCGAGAAGAAGACCGGGAAGTAATTATTTTCGGCCCAGATTGGGAACAGGTCACCGTAATGCGGGCTGTCGGGATTTCCCGACTGACCGGGACTGTTGATACCCAGCGTTTTATCCCAGTCTTCGGTATCGACCAAAATACGGAACGATGCGCCCGATGTCTGATTCAACTCATTCGACGTAGCGTTGACCGTCTCGGCATAGCCGCCCCTCGCCACCGAGCCGAGGTTTATTTTCTGGCGCATGGCGTTATCGACCAGATTGCTGAGCGGGTGCGTAAGGGTAATATGCTTGTTTTTTCGTTGTCCGTACGACCAGTCTTCCATGTCAGCGCCGAGCCGGGTGGTGAGTTCGGCAATGGCCTTGTCCAGACAGGTCAGCAACAGGCTATCGCGGGCGGGAGTTGGTGTGAGCAGGGCGTCAATCACGCGCTTTGTCGGTAGACTTTTCAGATACGGTCGAGCAGCAACCGGTACTTTTTCGGCATAAACCGCCTGCTTCAACTGCCCCTCCCACGCTACGTAGATCGAAGCTGCTACTGAGTTGGTCGTGAGTGTATAATCCCACCGACGGAGGTAACTCAGCGCCTGTTCGGTTCGGTCGGTAGGCGAAGCCAGATTTTGGAGCAGCGGCACCAGAGTTCGGGCCGGAATCGACAAATAATCAGCTTGTAAGGCCATAAAATCGACTAAATTTTTTCGCTTTCCGTCGTTCAGCAATTCTTCGATACGGTACGCCCGCGAGGGGCCGGACCAGGTCCAGCCAATAGCATTTCTGTTGGGAAAATTGGTTGATGTTAAATTGTTATTCGCCGTGACGACATATCCTTCGGGCGGATTGATTTTGCTCGGCAACTGATTAATGGGCAGAAAACCGCTCCACTCAAACCGGCCATCACCCGGTACGGGCACCAAGCCCGTAAAGTTTTTGCGGATGGGCGCAAGCCCCACCGCCTGCCACCCGATCGTGCCGGTTTTATCGGCCCAGATCATGTTTTCGCCCGGAATCCGGCTGAACAGACACGCCTGCCGAAACTCTGTCCAGTTGCGGGCCTGATTCATGCGTAAACTGGCTAAATAAGGCGCAGTACCGATCTCAAGCCCACCCGACCGGATGGCATAGGCTTTGTGATGCTGCAAATCTTCAAATATCACCGGCCCGTGGCGGGTATATTTCAGCGTAACTTTTTGCGGTGCTCCACCCTTTACGGATATGGTTTCGGTCAGCATTGTCATCGGCACCCAACGATTAGTCGCCCCGTTGCCTTTGTACCGATATTGATTCGGGTTGGCGGGGTTCGTTTCGTAGACGTATAAGTCCTCATTATCCGTCTCGAAAATCGTCAGACCCCACGCGCCATAGTCATTATGCCCAATCGAAATACCCGGCAACGTTGGCTCTCCGGCCCCAACAACATTCCAGTCGGGCGCGTGCAGGTGAACCCAATAACGTAGTGAGGGAGTCGATTGTGCCCGGTGAGGGTCGTTAGCAAGCATCGGGTAACCGCTGGCCGATTTATTCCCCGAAATAATCCAGTTGTTCGAGCCAACGTACTGTTTATCAGCGTCAAATCCCTGATTTACATTTGCTTCGTCTTCATCGGCTTTCGTGGGTTGTCCCCCAAATTTCAGCGGCAGGCGAAACGCTTCGTACAGGTCCAGAATGGGTTGAAACAATTCGTCACCGTTCACGTGCAGCGTCAGATCAGGTTCCGTTGACTTTGTAGCCGGGTGAAACCAGTACAGTTCGCGCACTTTATCCGCCCCAATCAGTTTGACTAACCGCCCATAATTTAACTCCTCCCGAACGTTATAAATCAGACCCTGATGACGGCTAATCACTACGTCGGTCGTCCACAATCCCGGTTTTGTATCGAGTACGCGGAACTCAAACGGCAGCTTTTCGGGTGTTTTCAGAATTTCGGTAATGTAGGCGTTAATGCCATCAACAAATGCCCCGATAATCTGCGGCCCGCGTGGATGATAATGCGTCAACTCCTGCTCTTTATTACCCCTGAACCGAAACAGACGAGTGCCAATGTCACGCTTAATTTCTTGTGGGCCAAGCAATTCTGCAACGGTGCCGGTGGCCTGCCGACGCCAGATTTCTAACTGAAACAGCCGGTCCTGTGCCGCCGAATACCCCTGAGCAAAGAACAGGTCATGTTCGTTTTTAGCATAAATGTGATTGACGCCCCAACGGTCGCGGATGATTTCGACGGGTTGTTGCAGACCGGGAGCTCGTATGGATTGATTTGACTGCGGATGAGAGAAAAGCGGCAGAAGAAGAAGTAGGAAGAGTAGATGGCGCATGCGGAGAGGTTTTTACCAGTAATATAGACAACAATTCAATCGCAACTATGTTGTTACGTTTGACGAACGGCAAGAGCGCGAAAGCCTATGAAAACGGTAGTTCATACAATTCTGATGATTGGTTTATTGACGACTCTAACGGGTTGCGTCACGGCTCGCTTTCAGTCAAATATAAAAGCGAACGATGTACCGGAGTTCCACCGCATTCTGGTAGTATCAAGGCTTCCGAAAACCACAGAGACCTATCTGCCCAGTTTCCAAACGGCCTTTCCGAGCGGCTATCAGGTCTGTACGTTGTCGAATGGCCCTATTTCCTTCGACAGCCCGGAGCAGGCCATTCAGCAACAGCGTCAGGAGTGCCAGAGCGAAGTCATGCTGACCATTGATTTCAGCCGAAACTATACGACTGGCTATGGCAATTACATGTCCGCTAACAATGAAATTCTGATGGAAATGACGAATCTGGCAACCGGTAAGCCCTTCTGGAAAGCCATCGTTACCACAGGCGGCAGTAATGAAGTGCACCCACGCCTGATTGTGAGTCAACTGATTAAAGATGGTATCGTCGAAGGCTCATTACCAACCGGCACAACATTATCGGCTGCAAACTGAGTGCGAGACGAACAAGTTGTAAACGCGAAGTGAGGTCGGCTTTCAGTAGCCGACCTCACTTCGCGTTTAACATCACGGACTAATCTCTTAAACTGCTCACATACGTCTTGTTACCGTTTTTATTGATGTAGTATTTGCCACCGCGCGGGCCGGTCATAACCGCTTCGCCATTGGGGCCTTTTTTGGAGCGGTCAACGGGGGCTTTATAGTCGGCGGGGGTTGCTTTTTCTTCTTTTACAGCTTTTTTCGACACCTTCGCCATCTTGTCCATCTTCGACGATTTACTCATTTTATCGTCTTTCAAGCCCGAATTGTCCGCCAGCTTATCAGCTTTTTTTGCTGCTTTATCCTTCGCGTCTTTTACGTTATCATCGGCCTTCGTTGCCTCTTTCTTAGCGGTTTTGGCAGCTTTCTTCGCTTCCTTATCGGCCTTGTCAGCTACGTTGTCGGTTGTTTCTTTTGCATCGGCTTTCGCAGCCTTTGCGACTTTTTTATCCGCTTTCGCCAGTGCTTTATCTGCGTCATTGACAGCCGCTTTCTTCGCTTCTTTCGCGGCTTTTTTATCGGCTTTGGCTTCTTTTTTAGCAGCTACTTCTGCGTCACTCATTTCTTTTTTCGCCTTGCTTTTTTTGGCTGGCTTATCGTCCTGCGCCATGCCGTCGAAAGCAACGAGCAGGCTAAGAAACAGGCATAGGGTCAATAGGTTCTTTTTCATGATAATCGAATTAGGGGTTTATGCGAGCATGAATGGTTCGTTCGCTCTTGAGACGGAAAGATGCGGATAAAATCACGAATCTGTCCACGGAAACAACTTAAATTTTGCTTAAATTTGAGATGAAGACGTTGCATTACTGACTGACCAATAGCCATTTGGTACGTCGTACGTACGTGAAAAATTACCCGCTTTACCCGCTCAGTAACGAATCAATGACTATTGCCACACCAACGCCTGTTCAGAACCCCACTGACTACCTCAAACGCTACTATGGGTATGACCGTTTCCGGCCCATGCAGGAGGCTATTATCCAGTCTATTCTGAGCGGTCGCGATACAGTCGTACTGATGCCGACAGGGGGCGGAAAATCCGTTTGTTTCCAAATTCCGGCCCTGATGCTGCCAGGCCTGACCGTGGTGGTGTCGCCCCTGATTGCTCTCATGAAAGACCAGGTGGGTGCCCTGCACATGAACGGGATCGAAGCCGCTTTTTATAACAGTACGCAAACCAGCCGGGAGCAGCGCGATATTGAGGATGACTGCATCAGCGGAAAACTTAAACTGCTTTACGTATCGCCCGAAAAACTCCTGACCGAGTCGTTTTTTAACTTCCTCAAGCACACAACAATTTCACTGTTTGCCATCGACGAAGCGCACTGTATTTCCTCATGGGGGCACGATTTCCGACCGGAATATACCCAGCTCCATGTATTGAAACAGCAGTTTCCAACCGTTCCGACGATTGCGCTCACGGCCACCGCCGACAAACTTACCCGGCTCGATATTGCTACCCGGCTTGGCATGAACGACCCGGCCATTTTCGTGGATTCCTTTAACCGGAAAAACCTGAGTTTGCAGGTGCTTCCCGGCCAGAACCGCATTCAGCAGATTATCCGGTTATTACAGCAAAAACCCGATACGTCAGGCATTATTTATTGCCTTAGTCGGAAATCGACCGAATCACTGGCGGCCAAGTTGCAGGAGAAAGGGTTTAGCGCGGCTTTTTACCATGCCAAAATGGACCCCGCCGACCGCTCGAAAACGCAGGAGGCTTTCCTGCGCGACGACGTTAAGATTATGTGCGCGACCATCGCTTTTGGGATGGGCATCGACAAGTCGAACGTGCGGTGGGTGATTCATTACAACATGCCCAAAAACATCGAAAGCTTTTACCAGGAAATTGGGCGGGCGGGTCGCGATGGAGCCGCTGCGCAAACGGTGCTGTTTTACAGCTTTGCCGATGTCGCTACGTATAAAGAAATGCTGGGCGAAAACAGTCCGGCCAATCTGGGTTTGCAGTTAGCCAAACTCGAACGGATGCAGCAATATGCCGATGCGCACACCTGCCGCCGTCAGATTCTGCTTTCTTATTTTTCCGAAGAACTACCCGAGCCCTGCGGCAACTGCGACGTCTGCCGCGACCCGCGCGTTACGTTCGACGGTACGGTGCTGGCGCAGAAAGCTCTCTCGGCCATCGTCCGCACGGGCGAGCGCGTACCCATGAATTTACTGATTGATATTTTGCGCGGTTCGCGAAGTCAGCAAGTGTTGCAGGGCGGCTACGATCAGGTAAAAACGTACGGCGCGGGCCGTGACATGCGTTTCGATGACTGGCGAAATTATATCCACCAACTCATTAATATTGGCGTGATTGAAATTGCCTACGACCAGCATTACGCCCTCCGCCGGGGTATGCTGGCTGACCAGGTGTTGAAGGGTGGACGAAAAATTGACCTCGTCCGGCCCGACGATGCGCCAAAAGTGGTGGTCGAGAAAACCCGGACGAAGACTGAAACACAGGGCAATGAGTTATTCGAACGGCTGCGCGTGGTTCGCAAGCAACTCGCCGACGAGCAGAACGTACCGCCTTACGTTATTTTCACCGACACAACGCTCGAAGACATGGCCCGCCAGCGACCCGTTACGCCCGATGCGCTGCGCAACGTGAGCGGTGTTGGCGAACGGAAGCTTCAATTGTTTGGCAAACGGTTTCTCGACGAGATTGTCAGTCACGTTCGGGGAACATCCGTTCGGGGACGCGTTCAGGCGGGCGAAAAACCTAAAGGATCGACTCAGCTTATTACGCTCGATTTGTATAACAGCGGGCTAACGATTGGCGAGATTGCTGCCCAGCGTCAACTAACAACCGGCTCGGTGGCGGGCCACTTAGTGCAACTATCCAAGTCGGGTTATGACATCGATTTAGTGTCACTTATTGACCCGATTGAACGACGGGAAATTGAGAAGGCCATTGCGGTAGTCGGTATGGCTGAAGGGCGTTTAAAGGCCGTTTTCGACTACTTAGACGGTCAGTATGATTATGGCAAATTGACGCTCGTAGCGGGGCTTTTGTAGATGTAAAGTCCTGTTTTCATGCATCCCATTGGATAATTCTTAGAAAACTATTTGGTATCTACCCGGCAATCAGCTACATTCGTATTCTGCTCTTAAACAAACCCGCTACTTCGGTACGGGTTTTGCCGTCTATACATATCACAACAACTGCTGTAATTTTGATAAAAGAAGTAAGTTTTTCACTGCTCATGGCCGTCATGAAAACGGGCGTCGCTGCGTCGGCCCCTGTTATTGTACCGACGGACCCACCGGCCTTTATGCTTCCTCATTTTGGAGCCGACACAAGCCGATTACTTCCGTCATCGAACGGTCTGAACAGTCCCGAACTCTTAGTCGTTGACTCGACAAAACGTTTATTTCCAATCTATTTCTGCGGGGAGGAGGTTCCCGTCGATGATCCGCGTGTATCACGCCGATGGGCACAAACGCTCCGTACATACGGTGCTCAACCCGAATTTCTGCTCGATTTGCGCGTTCGGGCATCTACTTTTTTCCATACCATCGACCCTATCCTCCGAAAGCATAAAATTCCGCGCGATTTCCGGTTCATGCCTTTAGCCGAGAGTGCGCTGGATAACAGCAGCGTATCGTATAAGGGTGCGTCGGGCTACTGGCAATTGATGCCCGGTACGGCCCGCGAACTGGGTTTGAAAGTAGATGGCGACATTGATGAACGGTACAATCTGGAAAAAGCAACAGTTGCTGTTTGTCGGCACCTCCACAAACTGTATCGTAAATTAGGTTCTTGGACGCTGGTCGCTGCGGCTTATAATGGCGGCATTACTCACGTTCGTAACCGCATGGAGCAACAGGGTCAGACAAATTATTACCGGCTCCGGCTGCACCGCGAAACGAGTCACTACCTGTTCCGGATTCTGGCTTTTAAAGAGTTGCTCAGTAACCCGCGTCAGTACGCGCTTCTGCTCCGCAGTTCAACCATCGCCGAACTTACCAAGCCTTTGCCAAGCTGGAATAAACCGCTGGCTCTGCCGAAGAAAATCAAAGACGCACCCGTCATCGAGCTTATTGACGACGATAATTCATTGCCTACCTGGGGACCTCGCCCGAATACGGCCTTAACCCGAACACCATCGGATTCTGAGCAGCTAATCGCCCGTGCGGCTTTGGCCGAAGCCGCAACCTCTGCCCCTATCTCCGATCTGGAGGATCAGGGTAACCATTTGCCTATCAAGAAATTAATGATGGGGTTGATGGTGCTCAGATTCCGCAGACCACGGTTCCTGCAATGGAAAAAAGGCGAAGGCATTCGTCCACTGCATTTCTGGGATTGGATTTGACTGTTTACAAATAATGGAGTATCAGGAAGCCGCTTTTATTGAGCGGCTTTTTGTATGGACGCGGAGAGCACGTCGATTAGCCGACCGTCTATTAATCTAACACTTGACCAATCAGTCATTTTATTGAACTAAATTCCAATTTGGATTCGTTGTTCATGGGTCCAACTAACAGTCGTTTATTTTGACAGTATCCACTAAACATATAATTCCGTTAATTTTAAGTATAGTCGTACTTAGCTCGTCGGTTTCGGCACAAAAAAGGACGGCATCTGTCAAACCCAAGTTGGCCCATCTGGCAATGGCTCAGGCGGGACCAATAGCCGGGCCGACGCGCCTGCATTTTTGTGGCGAAATCGTACCGACCGAGCAGAGCAACGTATCGGCCAAGCTGGCATTGGCTCTGGCGAGTAGTTCGGGGTATGTGCGTCATTTAAATGCCTTGAAGGCACGTTCGGCCCCTTATTTTGCCGTTATCGAGCCTATTCTCAGCAAGTATAATATTCCCAACGATTTTAAATACCTACCTCTGATTGAGAGTGCTTGGCACGCCAACGCAGTATCGTCGGCGGGGGCAGTTGGCTATTGGCAGTTCATGGACGGCACGGCGGAGGACATGGGTCTATCCATCGCACCCGGCAACGACGACCGGACCAACTTGCTGAAATCTACTGAAGCAGGCTGCAAATACCTGAAATACCTGTACCGAAAATTAGGGTCGTGGACACTTGTGGCGGCTGCCTACAACGGGGGCGTGGGCATGGTGCAGCGGAAAATTGTAAAATCGGGCCACCGCAATTATTACGCGATGAGCATGAATGCTGAAACCGGCTATTACCTCTACCGGATTTTGGCGATGAAAGAATTGTTCACCAATCCATCGTATGGCGTTGGTTCGGTGGGGCTGATGCTTGCCTCGTCGGGTAATGCGTATGAACAGGAACGCGAACAGGCCCGGCGAATGGGCTGGCTTCAGGATAGCGAACCTGAGCCAGTTGGCGTTCCGGTCGAATCGCTGGATGGACCTGTTTCTGCAATGCCCAACCGCAGCGAAGCCATTGTGATGGACAGTTTATTAACCGAATTGCTCAAAAACAAGCCCGCTACTCCACCCGTTTTTGTGGGCGACGTAGCAGCTCGTTTAGTGCGGGCTGGTTTGCCGAAAATAGGCCAAAGCTGGGCCTTTGCCCTGACGGAAGAGGTTCAGATTGACGAGCATGAACTCAAAACGGGCGACATGCTTTATGCCATCGTCGATGATATAGATGCGCGCGGAAATCTGTTTTTACGGGCGACAAAAGCTACCTCGGCTGAAACAAACATGACATTTCCGCTCACGCTGACGGCCATGAACCCGGCTACGGGCCTGGCCGGACTCGCGCGTCCGAAAGTCATCAAACCCGGCTGGATTGTGCAGTGGAAATTATAGGGTTCACCATCCTTCCGGCTCAATTATCGGCACTTGGCCATAGGTAGACCGACAATCGCCGTTGGGCAAAAGCTGGCTACTGATAAACCCGGCCAAAGCGGGATAAAAGACCACATTGGGGAAATTCTGCTGCCTCAGACGCTGTCGGGTGATAGAGGTTACGGCGAAATAACCCCGTGCTAAATCGGTGGGGTCGCTGGCGTTCACTACGTTACCGGTAACCGGCGCGGGCAGTGGATCGAAAATACTGCCCGTTCGGGCGTTTTGCTGCTGGTAGAGTTTCCAGAATTGATAATTCGTCTGGGTCATGCCATATTGCTGAATCTCAACCAATTGAGGTCCGATGGCATAGATCGGTAGCTGTAGCACGGCTCGCCCCCTTAGCGGATTACCATTGATAGCTTCATCGCTATACACATTTACAGCATCACTCGATACGGTTGTCCAGCAGCGATTATTACACCGGCTTAGGCTGCCTAAACTACAGGGTACTCCCACCGAAAGCCGGGTGGTATATCCGTAGCCCGTCCAGCGATAATAATTTTGTTCAGTTGCCGGATCGCGTGTGTTGACAGCATACGAAAACACGTAGGGTTTGGCGAAATTATTTGTTTTGACCAACTGCGCCGAGATTCTATCAATAATCGGTACGGCGGGCATTCGTTCGGGTTTCGTAACGTAGCGTTTGCCGTCGCTCAGAGCGATGGACAAACTGTACGCCCGCCCCACCTGCCCCCGAAACGTAGCGTTGGTTGTTTGGTACAGCCCTTGCCCCCTCGATACAAAGGACGTCGAACGGCCCTGGTCGTCGGCCAGTATAACCCGCGCTTCCTGTACGAACTGGTCGGCGGGGTTCTGGCTATTTGGGCCGCTGTATTTCCCAGTATATGTCAGCCGGACGGTATAGGGCGGGGCTTCATTGGTAATCTGACCCTCCACAACCAAACGCGGTTCTTCGGTGCGGATGGGCAACTCAACCTGGTCGATGCAACCTGTCAACGTACTGATAATGACGGCATAACAATATATATATCGACGCATTTCTCAGAAATAAAAATTATAGGCGATGGATGGAATCAACGTACCAAATACCGATAACCGGTACGATTCCGTTCGCTGATTGTAGCGGGTGAAATAGATCGAATACGGATTTTTGTGGGCGTACAGATTATAAATACCCACTGTCCAGATACCGTACCGCCGTTGCGCTTTGTTATAACGGGTGTCTTTCGAGAACGCTACGTCTAAGCGGTGATAGTCGGGAATGCGGTCGGCGTTGCGCCGGGAATAGTCCTGTACCGGCTGACCGTTGTAGGTATATTGCCCGTCGGGATAGGTAGCGGGAACGCCCGTGTAATACACAAAATTTGTGGAGAACGACCAGTTATGCGCCAACGCCAGTCGGGCCTGAACATTAAACGTATGCGGCCGGTCAATATACGACGGGTAGTAATCACCGCCATTGATACGCAGTTCGTCGAACGTAGTCTGCACCGCAATCAGCGACCGGGCGTAGGTATAATTCAGTTGTCCCGTAAGCCGTCCGGTATTTTTACTCAGGCCAAACTCAATGCCGTAAGCCCGTCCATTGGCCTGCAAAAGAGCCGTTTCGAGCTTCGGATTGAGGATCAGGTCGGCACCGTAACGATAATCGATCTGATTCTGAAGTCGCTTGTAATAGCCTTCCACGCTTACTTCAATGGCATTATCGCGAAGATTCTGGAACACACCCACCGATACCAGATCGGCAATTTGGGGCGGTACGTAGCGGTCGCTCAGTTTCCAGAAATCGAGGGGCGTAATGGCCGTTGTGTTGGAGATCAGGTTCAGGTACTGGCGCGTTCGGCCTGCACTGGCTTTAATCGCCGTGTGTTTCGCGACCTGAACGCGCAGGGCCAAACGAGGTTCCAGACCGGCATACATCCGGGCGGTCTGACCGCTGCCGTATTGTATTGAATCCGAGACGGTCTCTGGCGAGCGCGGTCGATTTTCGGCGTACGAATACACCGTTTGCGGCCCCAGATAAGCAAACGCCGAATACCGCAACCCGGCCATCAACGAGATTCGGGGCGTCAATTCCCATTCCGTATTGATATACGCGCCAAGTTCGCGCCCCCGTTCGGGATTTACCTGCTTGGGGTTGATGCTGGAGTCATCGCCCGTTGGCCGAATAGCTCCCGTTTGAATGCCGTAAAGAATCCCGTTTACACCCGTCTGAATTTTATATCGTTTGTTCAGCGTATAAAACACATCGGCTTTTCCTTCGCGCTGCTCGATATACGAGGTAAACCGAAATGTCAGATTGGGCGTTACGCCATCGACATTCAGGTGATAACCACTGTATAAAGCCGCCAGATTCAGTTGCAGATTGGGCCGAATCAGGTAACTCCAACGGCCCGTCAGTACGTTCGATTGCCAGCCGTAAAGTGTATCGCCCGGAAACCGAAAATTATCCTGACTGCGGTAAGCCGCCAGCGAAATGGTGTTCCGTTCGTTGGGCGTGTAGGTCAATTTCAGATTTCCATCGTAGAAAAAAGCACGACTGTTTTTTACGCTCGCCGTTGGAAATAAGCGCAGTAGGTAATTGGGGAAGGCAATGCGTCCACCCGCCAGCAAGGTTAGTTTTTTCGTGATGGGTCCATCAACGGCAACCCGAAAACTGACCGGACTCACCCCACCCGACAGCCGCCAGCCGTCTTTGTTGCCATTGCGCGTGCTCATCAACAGCAGCGACGACACCCGTCCGCCATATTGCGCCGAAAAAGCTCCTTTGTTCAGGCTTACATCCTGCACCATATCGGGGTTTATGTTGGTGTAAAAACCCAGCAAGTGCGACGTATTGAACAGCGGTGCTCCATCGACTAATACCAGATTCTGATCCGCACGGCCACCCCGAACATTAAATCCGCCCGCGCCTTCACCCGCCGTTGTCACACCCGATTGAAGTGTAAGTGCTTTCAGAATGTCGGGTTCACCCAGTACCACCGGCATCCGTTTCAGTTCGGGCATACTGAGTTGAATTTGCCCCATCTGCACATCGCGGATGTTCTTATCCTCGCGCATGGCCCGTACATCCACCTCATCCAGATCCGTTGAACGGGGTTGCAGAAAATATTCGACCCGTTTCGGAAAGTTGAGTGTGATTTCTTCGCGCCCCCGAATATACCCCACTGCCGAGACGTACAGGGTTAATGCGCCCGGCGGGTGAGTGATGGAAATGACACCAACACTATCGGCGCGCGCACCCGCTTTGGTTTCGGCAATGAACAGACTGGCACCGGGAATTGGCTTTTTCGTGACGCCATCGCGTACGATGAGACTTAATCGAAGGCGTTGCTGAGCAAGGACGGATGGACAGAGAGCAATCAGACAGATGAAGTGCAGTAACCGGAGCCGAAGCGTCATAACGTCGATTGAACAATGAACAGCTATACAGACTCGAAATGTACGGAAAGAGTTGGAATTAAGCCCGTTCTCTACTGTTTTGCCAATCCCCGTTTATACGTATCAATAGCGCGTTGCCGGGCCATCGTATGCTCGACCATTGGCTGCGGATAATCAGGGCTGTCAACTTCCGGCACCCAATGACGAATATATTCACCTTTGGGGTCGAACCGCTGCGACTGGAGCGTCGGGTTAAATACGCGAAAATACGGAGCCGCATCCGTGCCCGACCCTGCCGCCCACTGCCAGCCGCCGTTATTGGCCGACAGGTCATAATCCCGGAGTTTTTTACCGAAATACGCTTCGCCCCATCGCCAGTCGATAAGCAGGTGCTTGCACAGAAAACTGGCCGTAATCATTCGGACGCGGTTGTGCATCCAGCCAATCGTATTGAGTTGCCGCATGCCGGCATCCACAATGGGGTAACCCGTTTCGCCCCGGCACCATTTCTCAAATTCAGCCTCGTTATTGCGCCATTCGATCTGGTCGTACTGCCGCCGGAACGAGTTTTTTTCAACATGCGGAAAGTGATCGAGCACCTGAAAATAAAAATCCCGCCAGCAGAGTTCGTTTAAAAATGTTTTATCATCGGCCTCTTTTGCCTGCCGCGCCAGGTCGCGAACACTCACCGTACCGAAACGCAGGTGGATGCTCAACTGACTGGTACCGTGCGGCAAAGCCGGAAAATCACGGGTTTTGTCATACGTATCGAGCAATTCATCCGGCACGGTTCGGGCCGGGAACGACTCCTCCACCGGCTGAAAATTCATCTCTTCCAGCGTCGGAACAGGTTCGGGACTTGTTTTCTGGAAGTGCGAAAAATAGTGTTCCGTTGGGTACGATTTTAAATAAAACTCATTCAGTTTGCCGTGCCAGTTGCGGCTGTAAGGCGTAAAAACGGTATAGGGCGAATTACTACCACTCAGGACCTCATCGCGCTCAAAAATAGTCTGGTCTTTTCGCGTATGAAAGCCAATACCGTGTTCATTCAGCAAGCTACCAATTTCTTTGTCGCGTTCTTTGGCATAGACCTCATAATCGTGGTTGGTAAATACATCGCCGATGGTGTATTGCCCGATCAGATCTTTCCAGACGTCAATCGGCTTTCCATAACGAACAATAATAGTTGATCCCATCTCGGCCAGTTCATCACGCAGGCGATTGATTTCCTGAACCAGAAACTCAACCCGACGGTCGTGCCGGTCGTCGAGCGCATCGAGAATAACCCGGTCGAAAATAAAGACGGGCAGCACAGGGTGACCACTTTTGAAAGCGGCATACAGGGCTGCGTTATCGTGCAGGCGCAAATCGCGCCGGAGCCAGACCAGCGATAGCGGTTCAGACATATTATTAGGGGTAGTCAGAAAATGGTCAAAAGTCGTCAAGCGTGACTGACCTATGACAACCTCTAACCAATGGTTAACCGAAAAAGTTAGGGCATAAAAAAGTCAGAAGTTGTCAGGTTGTACGAATACATCCCGGCAACTTCTGACCGAACGCTAAAAACGTTTATTTATTCAGGCTGGAAACGAAGTCGAACCGTGTGCAGTTCGGCTAAATCACTACCATAACCGTTTATTTTCTTGCCCGTCAACTGGCGAAGCAGAGCATTGTTAAGCTGTTCATTCTGGCTAAACACTTCCAACTGACAAAGCTGGTTTTCGGCGTTTACCCGAAACTGAATAACCACTACACCTGCCTGTTGTGTTGGCTTGAGGGCGTCGGGGTATGATACGTATTTCGCTAACTGCTGCTCAAGTGTGGCTTTTGGAGCTTTCGGTTTATGCGTTGTAATGGGCGCAGCGTAGGCTTGCGTTGCCAGGAAGCCTACCAGCATGATAAGAGCTAGTTTCTTTTTCATGACTTCAATTGATTAATTATGACTATTAAGACCCCACCGTCTCCAACGCCCATCGGTATATTGGCGACTAATGTTACGTCAATATTACGTTAATATTATCTTATTATTATCAATATGTTTCCCGTATTAAGAAAATATTAATGATTGAATACCAGAGTTTCATGCCATAACACAAAATATATGGTTTATTAGAGAATAATAGCCTTAATAAATTGTCTATACTTGATATAGAGTACTTACGCCAAATAAAATTCTGAACCTCAATGTTACCTTAATGTTAACTGAATGTTAAATTTTAGTTTTTGCGATAATGTTCGCTGGAAACAGGCAAGAATGTAATGCATTTCACGCGCGGTAGCGTTTGCAAGAATCAGTGATGAAGCAGTAGTACAGTGATGTCGGTCTCTGGAACGCCACCACTTGGTATAAATCATAAACGCCAATGGACCGGAAAATGCTTCCGGTCCATTGGCGTTTATACTATGTATGAAATCTTTAACTCAAGTTGGTGCTTGACAACTACCTGCCCTTTTCATTCCTCAGACGGTCTCTAATTCTCTATCTGTCTGGCGCGAGCGGTCGGTTGGGGTCAGGCGCATGAGAATACGTTTTTTAATACGCATCCAGCGCTCGTAGAGTTTAGATTCTTTGAGGAAATTCCACTTCTCATCTTTCTCTTCCTTCTTATGCTCTTCTGGGTCGTAGAGCATCCCCGTACACAGGCAGTGCTTGCGGTTGGTACGTGTCAGAATATCGAAGTTGGCACAGGTCTGGCACCCTTTCCAGAATGATTCATCACCCGGCAGTTCGCTGAGGGTAACAGGCTGATAACCCAGATCAGAATTTATTTTCATCACGGGCAAACTCGTCGTAATGCCAATAATTTTGGCCGTCGGAAACATCACTCGCGAGAGTTCAAAAGCTTTTCCTTTGATGCGGGTAGCGATACCACTCTTGCGGTAGTCGGGATGCACGATCAGACCGGAGTTGGCCACGAATTTACCGTGCTCCCACGTTTCGATGTAGCAAAAGCCGACCCACTCGCCCGAAAGCGTCATGGCTACAATGGCCTTGCCTTCGAGCATTTTTTCCATTACATAAATGGGCGAGCGTTTGGCAATTCCGGTTCCACGGGCTTTTGCGCTCTCTTCCATCTGGTAGCAGATGGTTTCGGCCAGCCGCAGGTGGTCTTCACTGGCGACCTGAACAATGTACTGGTCGTTAACTATTTCGGGTGTGATCATTGTCGTTTATTGGGCAGGATCTCAGACCGAAAAACGGACCGGGATGCCCCTGCACACAGCGTAATCCGTGCTGGATTGTTGTGAAAGTTAAAACGAGGAAAAAGGCGAAAATAGTTTACCACATAGGCAAACAAATACATATAGTCCTTTCGGACCTAAACCGAAATGGCGTAGTATGGAGGAAGGTCGGTAAGAAAACGAGCTTTGCCATCGGTTATCGCGCTGAAAACGCGGACAATGTTAGAGAGATTATCCGGGTCTTGCAATACCATAACGGAATTTTTTGGAGATAGTTCGACAACGGTAAAAACATAACTGATAAATAACGTGTCCTATGGGTGTAGTGGTCAAAACCAACGTATGCTGTCTGCTTTACTGTCGCCCTCCTACCCGCTAACGCTTAGCCAAAGCCGCCCGCTCCGATACGGTGTCTTCTTTTATTTATACGTGATGCAGGGCATTCCGTCGGGGTTTTATTTAACAGCTCTGGCAAATTATTTTACAGCCGAAGGCGTCAAACCAAACGTAGTCGGCTCGTTCATCGCCATCATTGGTCTGCCGTGGGCCTTTCAGTTTGTCTGGGGACCACTTATCGACCGCTTTCAGGGGTCACCGATGGGCCGACGCAAACCGTGGGTTGTTGGTTCGCAACTAATGACCCTTCTGGCGTCATGCACCCTGTTGTTTGTTGGAGATCCCGTCGCCCAGATCAACACACTTGCCTGGCTGTTCTGCCTCCGGAGCCTTTTTGCCGCCATCCAGGATGCCGGTGTAGATGCTATGGCGATTACCGTTATCCCGGAAGACGAACGGGGGCGTGTAAACGCGTTCATGCGGGCGGGCTTTCTGGTTGGCACGGGCATTGGAGCGGCTGTATTCGCCACTATTCTGCGTCAGTACGGTTTCCACGGGGCAGCCCTCGTTCAGATTGGCTGTCTGCTGACGGGCGTATTGCTCATGGTGTTTATTCGTGAACAACCTACCGACCGATTACTGCCTTCACTGGGTCGAATGGTGCTTTTCAATACCTTCGGCGGTTCCCACAACAACCTGCCTGATGCGATTGTAATCCCTGTAAGAGAATCTAAAAAACGCTATATCGAACATGATTTCCGCTGGTTATTTACCGAACTCTTCCGGGGCCTTTTTTCGCGGCAAAGTCTGTTTCTGTTCGGTGCTATTATTCTGGCTTACACCAGCAACGCGTTGTTCTTACGGGCCTACAACCATCACCTGATTGAGCGGCTCGGCTGGCGCGACACCGACGTATCGGTGCTAACGGGAACGTACGGCATGGTTGTGGCAACAGTCATTGCACTAACAGGCGGTTACTTAGCCGACCGTTTAGGTGGCCGTCGGCTACTGATCATTATGCTGGGGATTGTTGCCGTGTACCTGATTGGCTTCAATCTGTTATCTGCGTTGTGGGTTCAGAGCGATGTGGCCCGGACAGGTCTGGTAGCCCTGTATTTTCTGGACCCTGCCGTTAGTGCGGCTGCCATGCCGGTACTGATGGGCATTTGTCGCAAAGGCGTTGAAGGCTCCCAGTTTACAACTTATATGGCGTTTGTCAATCTGTGCGACATTGCCGGTACGTATTTCGCCGGGTACGCGTTGCTGTTTTTGGCGGCTCCTGCCATTGGCCTGTTTGCGGGCGGGATGGCCATTGTGGCGGTGGGTGTTGCGCTGGCAACGATACGGTATTATCGGAACGCGAGGGCCTGAGCCGCTGGGATTGAAGACGGTAGATTTGCCTTTGTTCAGTACGTAGTTCAATAGATGGTATGTAGCTTGCATTCCCTATTGACTGTACTTACTATGCTACTGCTTCGTAAATCGCTCTACCGCATTCTCGAAACTTCGTCGGGCAAACGTCGGGGTGTAAGTCTGCTTTTCAATTTGGTGCTGGTTACGATTATTACGCTGAATGCCATCGCCATTGTTTTGCACACCGTTCCGGATTATGACCGGCGTTTTGCAAAGCTGTTCTATGATTTCGAGTTGTTTTCGGTTGTGTTTTTCTCCATCGAGTACGTCCTGCGCGTGTGGGTTTGCGTCGAAAATGAGAAATACCAACACCCGGTTTGGGGGCGGGTGCGCTACATGTTTTCGACGAGTGCGATCATCGACTTCCTGGCAATTTTTCCGTTCTATTTCTCGCTTTTCACCACCGATCTGGGGATTGTCCGGATTCTGCGTCTGTTTCGGATTTTCCGGTTGTTTCGGGTTTCGCGCTATTCCCATGCCTTCCGAATGATTCAGACTGTAGTGTCCGATAAAAAGGAAGAGTTAGTACTCAGCACAGCACTCGTCATTTTCATGCTCATTATCGTATCGAGTGTTATGTACTACGTAGAGCATCCGGCCCAACCCGATAGTTTTTCGAGCATTCCGGCAACGATGTGGTGGGGTGTTACGGCCATGACGACCGTTGGATACGGTGATATTCACCCGATTACACCCCTTGGAAAATTTTTGGGCGGCATAACAGCCATCATGGGTATCGGCTTGTTCGCCCTGCCGACGGGTATTCTGGTGGCTGGTTTCAATGAACACTTACGCAACCGCAAAAACCCCGTCAGGCGCGTCTGTCCGCATTGTGGGAAAGAGATTTAGGGAAGTGAGGGCGGTGAGGTTTGCCTTTCATAACCCACCCTGCTATCTTTGGGTATGGAAAATTTCGTGGTCTCGGCCCGCAAGTACCGTCCCGCTACATTCGATACTGTTGTGGGACAGGAGCACATTACCACCACGCTGAAGAATGCCATCAAAACCAACCACTTAGCCTCGGCGTTTCTGTTTTGCGGGCCACGCGGGGTTGGCAAAACCACCTGCGCCCGGATTCTGGCTAAAACCATTAACTGCCAAAACCTGACCGCCGAGGGCGAAGCATGCGACCAATGCGAGTCATGTGTGAGTTTCAACCGCAATGCTTCCTTTAATATTCATGAACTGGATGCCGCTTCCAATAACTCGGTTGAGGATATCCGTAGTTTAATCGATCAGGTCCGGACACCACCCCAGTCCGGTGCGAAATACAAAATATACATCATTGACGAGGTGCATATGCTCTCGACGCAGGCATTTAATGCGTTTCTAAAAACCCTCGAAGAACCACCTGCCTACGCCATTTTCATTCTGGCAACGACCGAAAAGCACAAAATCCTGCCGACGATTCTGTCGCGCTGCCAGATTTTCGATTTCAACCGGATTCAGCCCGGTCATATTGCGGCTCACCTCGCCGACATTGCCCAAAAGGAAGGCATTACCGCCGAAACCGAAGCCCTCGACCTCATTGCCCAGAAAGCCGATGGTGGCCTGCGCGATGCATTGTCGATGTTCGACCTGAACGTAACGTTTGCCGCCGACCGGATCATTCGGTACAAAGAAGTGCTGGATAACCTGCACATTCTCGATTACGATTATTATTTTAAACTGACCGATCTGCTGCTGGCGGGCAACCTCCCCCAGAGTTTGCTGACGCTGGACGAAATTCTCAGAAAAGGCTTCGACGGCCATCAGTTTGTGGTCGGTTTGTGCCGTCATTTCCGCGATTTACTCGTTTGTAAAGATGCCGCTACGGTGCAGTTGCTACAGGTAACCGAAAACGTCCGTCGGCAATACCTCGACCAGTCAATGCGGGCACCGATGTCGTTTCTACTGTCAGCACTGAGCATTGGCGGGCAGTGCGACATGAATTACAAACAAGCTAAAGATCAGCGGCTTCACACCGAACTCTGGCTGATGAAACTGGCTAATCTGCGTAATCTGCTCAATTGGGATGCGCTGCCGGAACTACCGATTAATGGAACACGTGTCGCCGAAAACAAGGCAGCAGGGTGGCCTCTTGAATCAGAAACAGCCGAAAAAAAAAACACCGGACCGACACCAGGGCAGTTACCCCCGCCTGACAACAACCAACTGACCGAAAGCCACCCCATCACGAGCGAACCCGTTACTGATTACCGATCCACTGCTCCCGTTAATGGGGTAACTACAAACGGAACGGCGCAACAGAACGGACATTCGGCGTTAACGAATGGCGCACCGGCAACAGTTGCTCAGTTAAAGCCGGACCTGCCGGTCAGACCACAAATCGCTCCGCCAGCCCGTCCGGCCACCAGCCGCCTGCGCTCAACGGTTGCGCTAACGACGGGACCGGTTCAGCCCGTAGCTGATACGTCGGAAGAGGTGGTCGTTGCGGCCCCGACTCGTCCGGATAAGTCGTTCGATTATGAGGAGTTGCAGGAAAAATGGATGTGGTTCGCTAAAAACAGACTACAGCAGAACGACTCGGCAACCGAACAGATGGTGCTGAATCGGGCGTTGGTTCTGGATGGCACAACCATCCACCTGACACTCGACAATACGCTTCAGGTGGGTTATCTGACCGAAGTAAAGCCCGATCTGCTGGGCTACCTACGTACTGAACTTCAGAACAGCCAGATCCAGCTTGAGCATAAAGTGACCGTGCAGGACACCAAAAAGATGATTTATAGCTCGCAGGATAAGTACAATTTCCTCGCTGAGAAAAATCCCGCCCTCCATGAATTGCGGAAGGTGCTGAATCTGGAAGTCGATTATTAGTCCCGCAGGGACGCCTGGCGGTTCAGGCTAAACGCTTCGACCGGGTTCGTGACCAGAATTTGTTTCCAGTCTTTTTTGGTAAAACCCTGTTTGTTCAGGCTGGGCATTAGCTGCTTGAATAATACCGAATAATCCCGCCCGATAGAACCGACGTTGGGTTTAGCGGGGTCGTACCAACCGGCATCGTGCGACAGCAATGTCCGGTGCAGAAACCGGTTTTCCTTCATCAGCAGCAATGTTTGGGCATACGTATCGACGTTTCCAGTGTCGAGTCCATCCAAACTAACCCAAGTCCCCTCCCGAACCGCACGGGCGTAGTGAACCATGTTGTTCCCTTGTGCATGAACCCATACAAACGCATCAGGCCGGACGCCCTCCTGCTTCAACACCTCGATTTGCTCGAAAGCCGGTACGTAAGGGCCTGTATGTGAGCAGATAGTGAGGCCGGTTCGTTTATGCGTACGGGCTGCAGCCACCACGAGTTTACGATGAAGTTCCGACAGTGGTCCGGGATTAACGCTGATTTTAATAAAGCCCGGTCGGATGCCGTGCGACGGACCGCCAGTGCCGTCGATGCCCTTCTGAAAATCGGCTACCCAGCGATCAGCCAGTTGGTCGGCGGTTTCGGTTAGCGCATGAGCAGGCAGAAATTTGTTATCAACCGCTCCATAATACCCCGTATTCGTTAGAATCTGAATGCCCGACTGTTCGGATAATTCTTTCAATAGCAAAGGGTCCTTTCCCAGATAAGCCGGTGTGCATTCGAGAATCGTCTGGCAGCCAAGCTGTTTCAATTCCTGCAAGTAGGGCAGCATTTTTGCCACCACTTCTGCCCGGTTCCAGCGACTCGGCGTAATCTGATCGGCTCCGATAAAGTCTACCAGTATGTGCTCATGAATTAGCGTCAACCCCATCTGCGACGCAGATATCGGGCCGGTCACCGTCTGCAAGATCCGTTTGGGTTTACGCATCAACCACAAACCAGCCAGTGAAGAGCGGAGAAACTGACGACGGGAGAGCATAAAGTCAATTTAGAATTGTGAATGGTTTCAACAAAAAACTGGATTTTTGAGGATGTAAAATTCATAATTCATTTGTACGCTTTTGCTTCGCGGATTACGCCTTTGTACTGCGCCACGGCCAGCGTTTTTTTGTAGTACAGCTTAGCGCGGTTTTTGTCGTTGGCGCGGGCGGCAATACGGGCCAGCCCGGCGTAAGCAAAGGCCTGATACTCTTTCGTATAGGCATCATTAATGGGCAGACGTAGCGCCATTTCGTAGGCCTCGACAGCTTCGTTATCCTTTTTATCAGCCAGTTCGGCAAGCATTCCCGTAAACGTACTGACGGCCATCGGCACTAATTTATTGGGCATCTGTTTGAGCCGTTGCACGTATGGCCGGGCTTCGGCGTAGCGGCCTGCCAGCAAAAGAGCCTCGGCGTTGATCATGGCAAACAGCGGATTATTCGGATATTTATCGGCTAAATATTTCGTATAAGCCGTTGCGCGGCTGGCGTTAATCTCGTGTTTGAGGTAAATGTGCGCGAGGTAATAATTAGCGACAGGCCGCATAAACAATCCTTTTTTGGCCGCTACGTCCATCTGCTTCAAACCCTTCGGCATATCGCCATCCTCAAAAAAAAGCATGAACGGACGAACAATGGAATGATCCATCGGGTAGCGTTCGATATAGTAATTATAAAGTCCGGTTGTGAAATAAAAGTCGGGATTTTTATCCACCAGTATAAAGCCATCCCGCAAGTAATTGTACGCCTTTTTCGACTCTCCAACGGCTTTCAGCGACTCGTTTTTATTGTTGTGCAGCGAGGCTAAATAACTGTGTGCCGTGAGCGCGTAAAATACGCCTTCAGGGTCTTTTTCATTGGTATCAAGTAGTTTTTTCGCCAACGTAAGTCCCTGATTAGCAGCCTGAACGAACTGAGTCGTAGCTGCTTTGTTTTCATGGATAGGTAGGTACTGCAGTTCGAGTTGGGTAGCTCGCAGAATTGGGCCGATGGGGTGCTGCGGATACCGGCTCTGAATCTGTCGGATTGATTTATCCGCTTCGGTAAATTCAAAATTATAGATATTGTCCAGCGTTTTCAGAATGGTTTGCTGGACGGAAACGTCGGTTGGCGCCTGTGCCAGCGTATAGAGCGGCAAACAAAGGCAACTTAAAACCAGAACGGTATTTTTTAAAATGGACAAAGCAGTTGTTGGCATTACGTCGTTTGATTCTATACGACCAGAACCTTACTTTTGTTCAATGCGTAGTACGTAATATCGGCCATACGCAACCGTTTTATCCATGATTCATTACGATCAGTTTGTTTTAGATAATGGCCTTCGGGTGTTCGTTCATGAAGACGAATCAACTCCGATGGCCGCCGTCAATATTCTCTATAACGTTGGCTCCCGCGACGAAGACCCCGACCGTACGGGTTTCGCGCACCTGTTCGAGCATCTGATGTTCGGCGGTTCGCGCCATATCCCGAGTTACGATGAACCGTTGCAGAAAGTTGGGGGCGAAAACAATGCGTTCACCAGCCCTGACATCACCAACTATTACATTACGCTCCCGGCGTCTAATCTGGAAACGGCATTCTGGCTCGAATCTGACCGGATGCTGAGCCTTTCTTTCGACCCGCAGGTGCTCGACGTACAGCAGAAAGTGGTGATTGAAGAGTTCAAGCAACGGTATCTGAACCAGCCCTATGGCGATGTGTGGCTGAAACTCCGCCCGCTGGCGTACCAGCAGCATCCGTACCAGTGGGCAACCATTGGCAAAGACATTAGCCATATCGAAAATGCTACGTTAGATGATGTGAAAGCGTTTTTCTTTAAATATTACCTGCCGAATAACGCCATTCTGGTGGTGGCGGGCAACGTAACGGTTGAGCAGGTGAAGCAGCTATGCGCCAAGTGGTTTGCGCCAATTCCGGCGGGAGATCCCTACGTTCGTCAACTTCCGGAAGAACCAAAGCAAACGGAGGCCCGCCGGATAGAAACATCGGCGAAAGTACCGCTCAACGGACTTTACAAAGCCTACCACATGCCGGGTCGTTTTGATGCCAACTTCCACACCACCGATTTGCTGGGCGATATGCTCGGCCGCAGTAAATCGTCGCGGTTGTATCAGAAACTCCTGCGCGATAACCCGCTTTTCAGCAGTGTTAATGCGTACAGCACAGCCTCCATCGACCCCGGTTTGTTTATTGTGCAGGGAAATCTGAACAAAGGTGTTTCGCTCGAAGAAGCCGATGCCGCTGTAGAAGCGGTGTTGCAGGAATTTGTCGATCAGGCTGTGCCGGAGGAGGAGCTGGCTAAAGTGAAAAACCAGGCCGAAGCCACGCTGGCGTTCTCGGAGGTTGAGTTGCTGAACCGCGCCATGAACCTCGCGTATGCTGCCAATGCGGGCAACCCGGATTTGGTCAATGAGGAAGCCGCCCAGATTCAGGCCATCACGCCCGACGGTGTGCAACGAATGGCTCGGCAGGTGTTACGTAAAGACAACTGTTCGACCTTGTATTATCAAGCCGTATAAACAAAACGCGAGCCAGCCGCTTATGCAAACGATTTATCAAGCAAACGCCTACTTGCGCCAAAATGGGTTTGCCTCATGAAAATCAGAGTAGGACAGGGATATGATGTTCATAGGCTGGAAGAAGGCCGACCGTTCTGGTTAGGCGGCATTCTGATTCCCAACAGTTTCGGGCCGGTTGGCCATTCCGACGCCGATGTGGTTTGTCATGTGCTGTGCGATGCCCTGCTGGGGGCTGCCAACATGCGAAACATTGGCTACCATTTTTCGGACAAAGACCCGCGCTGGAAAGGCGTTGACAGTAAACTGCTGCTGGCCGAAGTGCTCCGTATGATACGGGAAGCGGGCTACGAAATTTCTAACGTAGACGTAACGGTCGTGTTGCAGGAGCCGAAGCTCAATTCGCATATTCCGGCCATGAAAACGTGTCTGGCCGGGGTAATGGCCATTCCCGAAGATGATATTTCCATTAAAGCCACTACGTCCGAACACATTGGTTTCGTAGGGCGGGGCGAAGGTATTGCCGCTCATTGTGTAGCCTTGATAATCAAAACCGAACGTCGGCCCGGCGGGATTTAACCGATTTATATGATAAACATGATTTCTACCTTGCGACCGAACATTAGCCTGACCCTACGCCTTCTTTGCGTCTTTGCGTTTAAAATTTCATTCCTGATGGCTCAGAAACCGGCCGAGCCGCTGGGTTTTGAAGAGTACGATCCCGTATCGACGCTGAAAGTGGCCGAACATAAAGTGGGGCAATCGAAATACCCGTTTATCGACGTTCATAATCACCAGTTTCAGATGGACAAAGCCGATCTGCGTAAACTCATCGGGCAAATGGACAGCCTGAATATGGGCATGATGGTCAACCTGAGCGGACGTGGATTCAGCAGCAACGCCAGTGAAAGCACAACGTTTTTCGATAACGCGCTGACGAATATCCAGAAGACGGATTCGAAGCGGCTCGTTCTGTTCACCAATATTAACTTCGCCGAAGTGAACGATAAAGGCTGGACCGCTCAGGCCGTAAAAACCCTCGAAGAAGACGTAAAAAAAGGCGCGAAAGGCTTAAAGATTTATAAAAGTCTTGGGTTCAGCGTTAAAGATGACAAAGGCAACCGCGTTCGGGTTGACGACCCACGCCTTGATGCGATCTGGGCCAAATGTGGCGAATTGGGCATACCCGTGCTGATTCACACCGCCGACCCCAAGTCGTTCTGGGACCCGATGGACCGTTATAACGAACGCTGGCTCGAACTTAAACTCCACGGTGGCCGCAAACGCTCACCCAACGATCCTGTCCCCTGGGAACAACTTATTGCCGAGCAGCACAATGTATTTCGGAAGCACCCGAAAACGTCGTTCATTGCCGCCCACATGGGCTGGTTTCCTAATGATCTGAAAAAACTCGACAGCCTGATGACTGTTTTCCCGAACATGAACGTCGAGATTGGGGCCGTCATTGCTGAGTTAGGCCGCCAGCCAAAAGCAAGCCGGGCGTTTTTCGAGAAGTACCAGGACCGGATTCTGTTCGGAAAAGACAGTTGGGTTCCCAGTGAATACGCTACGTATTTCCGTGTGCTCGAAACTAACGATGAGTATTTCCCTTACCACAAAAAATACCACGCGTTCTGGCGGATGTACGGCATGGGACTGCCGGATGAGGTGCTGAAAAAAGTCTATTACAAAAACGCCCTGCGAATTATTCCGGGTATAGATAAAACCCAGTTCCCGAAGTAAATTTTTAAATACGGAGAATACCAGGGACTCACGGAGCAAACGGAGAGGTCTCGGTGGTCTCTGTGTTTTTCCTCTGTTCTCTCTGTGTTTAGGAAAATGAGAATTTCCCAAATCAATCTCTACCGCTACGACATTCCGCTCAAAGCACCGATTGCCATATCGCTCGGAACGATTGACCATGCCCGGAATATGCTGGTCGAAATCCAGACCGACGAAGGCGTTACCGGCTGGGGCGAAGGCTCGCCGTTCTGGATGATCGTTGGCGAAACGCAGGCGTCGGGACTGGCGGCTGCGGCCGATATGGCCCGGCTGTTAATCAGCGAATCCAAGCGGGGTCGTGACCCGCTCGACATTGAAGGTTGTCTTCAGGCATTAACCCGTTATTTGCCCGGTCACCCCACTACGCGCTCGGCCTTCGACATGGCCCTGTATGACATTGCCGCCAAGCGGGCACAGATGCCGCTTTATCAATTTCTGGGCGGCAGTAAACGTACCCTCATCACGGACGAAACGATTTATATAAACACGCCCGACTGGATGGCAGAAGATGCCCTGCGGATTCAGGCAAAAGGCGCGGAAGCCATCAAAGTAAAACTTGGCACCAACAGGCGCGACGATATCGCCCGGGTCGAAGCCATTCGGAAAGCCATCGGCGACACGACGCCCATCCGAACCGACGCCAATCAGGGGTGGGACGTAGTAACCGCATCGGCTGTTTTGCGGGCCATCAGTGACCTGAATGTGGAGTATTGTGAACAACCCATCAAACGCCACGACATTGCCGGTCTGAGGCAAATTAGACAGCATACGACCGTGCCGATCATGGCCGACGAAAGCCTGTTCGACGCCACCGATGCCATCCGGCTCGTGCGTGAAGAGGCCGTCGATTATTTCAACATCAAACTCTCAAAAAGCGGAGGAATTTTTGATGCCCTAAAGATCAATGCCATTGCCGAAGCTGCCGGAATTCCCTGCATGATTGGTTGCATGTCGGAGTCGAGGCTGGCCCTGACGGCCAATGCCCATTTTGCAGCCGCCCGCCAAAATATACTTTTTTGCGATCTGGACGGCTGTTTCGAGCATGCCCACGACCCGGTGCATGGCGGCATTACGTATCATGGTTATCAGATTGAATTACCCGAAACCCACGGCATTGGTGCCGAAGTGGACCCGGCGTTTCTGGCTGGTTTAGACAAGATTGTTATCGGTGGAGCGGCATGAACACCATCCCGCCAACCCGCCTGTTTACGCTGTTTTTTGTGCTGATTACGGGGCTGGAAATTGCGGGCGAGCTATGGTCTGTCCGGTGGCTACATTACGGCTGTAAACCGCTCATTATCGGGCTGTTGCTGGTTTGGTCGTGGCGACATCGAGCCATCGGTGGCCGGTCCATGACCATTCTGCGGGTCGGTTTGCTGTTCGCGCTATTAGGCGACATTTTTCTGATGATTCGGGAAGTTAATTTGTTTGCTTTGGGGCTGGCTTCGTTTCTACTGATGCAACTTTGCTACTGTGTCGTTTTCGGACTTCGGGGCGCAATCCGGCCTGTTTCGCTGACAACCATTGGATTGACAGCACTACCGTTTTTGGCATATGCGGGGAGTTTTTTACTGGCTCTACGTCCGACATTTGCTACCAAACCGGCCTTAACTGGTCTTTGGATTCCGGTAGTGGTTTATGTCATTTGCATTAGCACAATGGGTCTGATGGCTGCGCTGCGTCGGGGTTTACCGGGTAGTCGTGCCGTTTTGATCGGTGCACTATTGTTCATGGTGTCCGACTCAGCCATTGCCATCAATGCGTTTCTAACGCCCTTTACCGGTGCTACGTTGTTGATTATGAGCACCTACGCGGCTGCTCAATATTTGATTATCGTTTACATACACCCTACTTCATGACCATTATTACTACCGTTCAGTCCGATGCCGATGTGCAGGGCATTTTAACGCTTCAGGAAGCCAATCTCCGCCAGAATGTATCGGCTGATGTGCAGGCAAGTCAGGGTTTTCTGACCGTCAGGCATGACCCGGCGGTCCTTGCCCGCATGAACCGGGCCGCGCCAAGTGTCATTGCCAAAGAGGGCGATATCGTTGTCGGGTACGCGCTGACGATGCTGCCCGAATTTGGGAGTGATGTACCGGAGCTGCTACCCCTGTTCTCGCTGATCGACACGCTGAACTACAACGGAAAACCTTTCGGTAATTATGCCTGGTACGTAATGGGGCAAATTTGCGTAGCCGAGGGCTATCGGGGAGAGCAGATTTTTGATCGGATGTACCAGCACCATCGGGACGTTTATGGTGACCGCTACCAGCTACTGATTACGGATATTTCGGCCAGAAACACCCGCTCGCAACGTGCGCATGCCCGCGTTGGCTTCGTGCCGGTACACGAGTTTCATGACGCAACCATCGGCGAAACGTGGATCGTTGTCGTCTATGACTGGCAGAAATGATGTATTTATTGGTTGTTTTGGCAATAAGCGGGTCGTTCAGTGCGGCATCACAGCTCAACTGGCAACTGCCAATGGCCGCGGCTACAAAAGCGAGAAAAAAGATGTAGAATTGGAATGAAAATAATTTTTAAGAATCACCAGTTCAGTCTACTGCCGCTCGCCCACTAAATTCAGGATAAACGCGTACTCCAAGGCGATTTCTTTCAATGCCTCAAACCGGCCCGATGCGCCACCGTGTCCCGCTTCCATATTCGTGTGCAGCAACAATTGCGTTTTCTCGCCCGGATTCCTGTCCGTTTTGAGGGTGCGGAGTTTGGCGACCCACTTGGCCGGTTCCCAATATTGCACCTGCGAATCGTGTAATCCCGTGGTTACGAGCAGGTTTGGATATGCTTTCTTCGCTACGTTATCATAAGGTGAATACGACAACATGTACTCATAATATTCCTTGTTCTGCGGGTTGCCCCATTCCTCAAACTCGCCGGTCGTGAGCGGAATGGTTTCGTCGAGCATGGTCGTCACGACATCCACAAACGGCACGGCCGCCACCACGCCCTTATACAGTTGCGGAGCCTGATTGATTATTGCACCCATCAGCAAACCGCCCGCGCTGCCACCCATTGCAAAGAGTTTGTCCGCACTCGTGTACTTGTTTTTGATGAGGTGCTCCGATACGTCCACGAAGTCGTTGAACGTGTTTTTCTTCTTCAGCATTTTTCCATCCTCGTACCATCGGCGGCCCATTTCCTGCCCGCCCCGAACGTGGGCAATCGCGAAAATGAATCCCCGGTCGAGCAAGCTCAGGCGGGTAGAACTAAAGCCCGGATCGGTGGAATAGCCGTAGGAACCGTACGAATACTGGAGCAGCGGAGCCGCCTTTCGTGGCCCGGAACCGTCTTTTTGGATGTCTTTGCGATAAACCAACGAAACCGGTACGTTCGCACCATCGCGGGCGGTGACAAAAAATCGCTCCGATACGTAGTTGTTTTTGTCAAATCCGCCCAGCACCTCCTGTTGCTTTTTGAGCGTCTTTTCCTTCGTATCCATGTTATAATCGAAGGTGGAGTGGGGCGTTGTGAGCGAAGAATAGCTGTAGCGCAGTACGTTGGTGTTGAAATCGGGATTGTAGGCAATACTCGCTACATAGGCCGGTTCGCCGAAATCAAGGTATTCATCAGTTTTAGGATTGATGATACGGATGTTGGTCAGGCCCGCTTTACGTTCACCCAAAACGAGGTGATTGACAAATACATCCAGGTCTGCCAGATACACGTCGGGACGGTGTGGAATTACTTCTTTCCAGGCAGTACGGTCGGATGTCACCCCGGTTCCCGCCTTTGACGAAGGGGAGGGGAGACGGTCAGGCACTTCCATCAGCCGGAAGTTTTCGGCTTTCCAGTTTGTGCGGATGTAGAACTTGTCCTTATAGTGAACGATGTCGTATTCGTGTCCTTTCTGACGCGGCAGAAACGTTACAAATTCGCCCGTTGGTTTGCTGGCTTCCAGCAGCCGGTATTCGGTCGCTACGCCGTTGTGATCGGAACTGATTTCAATGTACTTCTTTGATTTTGAGCGACCTACACCCATGTAAAACTGGTTATCTGCTTCTTCATAAACCAGTACGTCGGCTTTGGCGTCGGTACCCAGCACGTGCCGATACACCTGATACCCCAGCAGCGTTTGCGGGTCTTTTCTGACGTAGAAAAGTGTTTTGTTATCAGCGGCCCACGCAAAACTTCCTCCTTCAGTATCCGGGATGGCTTCGGGATATAGTTTACCGGTTTTCAGGTTTTTCACCCGGAGCGTGTACAGCCGCCGACTAACGGTATCCTCCGCAAACATCGCCAGTTCGTCATTGTCCGACACCTCGAACCCGCCAATCTGATAGTAATTATGCCCCTTCGCCATCGCATTTCCGTCGAACATAATCTCTTCGGTGTTTTCCAGCGAGCCTTTTTTTCGGCAATAAATCGGGTATTCGCCCCCAGTCACATAGCGCGTGTAATAGTAGTAGTTACCTTCTTTATAGGGTACGGATTCGTCCTGCTGCTTGATGCGCCCTTTCATCTCGTCAAACAACTTTGTTTTGAGATCTTTAACCGGCGCAAGCACCTGATCGAGATAGGCATTTTCGGCGTTGAGGTAGTTGATAACGTCCGGATTCTCGCGTTCGTTGAGGTAATAATAATTGTCGATTCGCTTGTGGCCGTTGGTAATCAGTTCTTTCGGTTTGATAGCCGCTTTGGGAGGAATCGGAGTTTGTGCCTGGGTCATGCTAAACAGCGTCAGTAAAGTTAATAGCGTACAACACGTTCGTTTCATAGAGGTCAGTTGATGGCAGATTATCTGTAAAAATAAGGTTTGTTTAAACGCAAAGGATAACGCAAAGAATTTAACGACCTCTTCGCGTTCTTTGCGTCATCCTTTGCGCCCTTTGCGTTTAAATTCCCATGCCCGAACTCGTTGTTGCTCACTTTACCGAAAACCTCAACTGGCTCCGTAACGTGCCCACTGGGCTGAAAACAACGATTTATACCAAGGGGCAAGCTGATTTGGCCGAACGTGATGCCATTCCATTACCTAATATTGGCCGCGAAGCTCATACGTACCTGCATCACATTGTCAGCCAATACGATTCGCTGGCCGAGTGGACCGTTTTTTGTCAGGGCAAACCCTTCGACCATGCGTATGATGTCAAGAAAACCCTGCACGAATGTGTTGATCATCCTGATACGATCAGCCAAACGGGTTTTCGCTGGCTTGGTCACCTGATTGATACCGATGACAATCAGGGAAACCGACTTTTCCGACCCTGGAGCAAGAATGAAGACGGTCGGGGACTTTACCTGAGCGGTTTTCACCGTGTATTGTTCGGCACCGATGGCCCTGAGCAGTTCACCTTTGTGTTAGGCGCGCAGTTCGCCGTGCATCGGGCTGTTATTCAACGGCAACCCGTTTCATTCTACGAACACGCGCTCGCCATTTCGGTTCTATTTCCTGATGCCGCTCATTGCTATGAACGTAGCTGGGACCGCGTTTTTGGCGTCGTCGGTATTGACCCCGACTGGCTCGCTGGTCGGCAGACGGTGTATTTAAAACCGATGAAGCAACCGCCGACCCTCAACCCGGATTAGCGAAATATATCTGCTTGATTTTAAACTGAATCGAATCTCAAACCATGATATAATCGTAGATTTTAGAAAAAAAGTTAAAAACCAAACGAACGCTTTAATAACACTTTGCGTCTAATCAATTGGCATCGAAAATCAGCGGCCTTTTTTATATCTTTAGCAAAGAATTCTACCACCCATCCTCTTATGGCCCGAACATTTTACGTGCCCCGATTTCGGCTCGTGCTGTTCTGTATCGGTACTGCCGGTACGCTGACTGCTTTCTACCCCGACAAACTTTCCTTTCAGAAGACGTTTACCCGAATTAACAACGAGGTGAACGAGCACAGCCGCGTTTACGAAACGCTGGCCGATGCTTCCGGGCGGGTGGGCCATCGCCTGACGGGTAGCCCCAACGGCACCCGCGCCGAAGCCTATGCCTTCGATTTGCTGACTTCATACGGCTTCAAAGAGGTTCGTTACGAGCCGTTTGAAGTAGAAGCCTGGATGCGCGACACCGTTACGTTATCGGTCGTGCCCGACAAGAGCGACAATTTCCGCGATGTACCCGTTGTGGCACTCGCACACTCGCCCGTTGACGCACACGTGCAGGGCGAAATTGTGGACGTTGGGAATGGACTGGAAGGCGATTTTTCGGCACTGAAAGATAAATTGAAAGGTAAAGTGGCTTTGGTGAACATCGGCCTAGCCGCGCCCACGAAAGGAGCACGCAACCTGCACCGTTCCGAAAAAACGGCGCTGGCTATTCAATACGGGGCTTCGGGGGTCATTATGGTCAACTTAGTGCCGGGCAACGTATTATTAACCGGCACGGCTTCTGTAACGGGCAAGCTTATTCCCATACCGTCAGTTTGCATCTCGCTCGAAAGTGGGCAGGCACTGCGGGCCTGGATGCAGGAAGAGCGTGGTCGCCTTCATGCCCTGATCGACATGTCGAATACGAGCCGTAAAATTCGCGCCCGTAACGTAGTCGTTACGCTCAAAGGATCAACGTATCCAGATGAAAAAATTATTGTTGGCGGGCATCTGGATTCGTGGGATCTCGCTACCGGAGCCATCGATAATGGCATTGGCTCGTTTGCCATCATGGACATGGCCCGCACGTTTAAAGCCTTGAAGCTGAAGCCCAAACGTACCATCGAGTTCGTCCTGTTTATGGGCGAAGAACAGGGGTTGCTGGGGTCAAAGGCAATGGTCGGAAATTTGAAAAAATCGGGGCAGCTTGATAAGGTTCGTTACATGATGAACCTCGACATGACCAACGATCCATCGGGTCTGAACGCCTTTGGCCGGACCGACATGGTTCCCTTTCTGAATACGGTTGGCGAAACCATGAAATTAGTTGCCCCTGCGTTTGCCAACCAGATGCAGAATCAGGCCGGGCTTCACTCTGACCACCAGCCGTTCATGCTCGAAGGCGTGCCGGTAGTGGGCATGAACGGCCATCTTACGCGAGAAGTACTCGACTGCTATCATGCGAACTGTGACCACATTAACCTCGTTAATGCTGACCAGCTAAAGAATACGGTTCGCTATTCGACTATGCTGCTCTACGCGCTGGCCGATGCCGACGACATACCAACGCGTCGGCAAACCGACACTCAAACCCGCGATTACCTCGTGGCACAGGGGCTGCGAACTCCGTTGCAGATTGCCAACGAATGGCGGTGGAAAGAGTAAGAATAATCCACTTTTTCGGGAAAATTTAGCCGCTGGCGGTAGGAACCCGTAACGATGATTTCGTTTCTTTGTATTCCCATCTCCCCAAACCCGTTATGGCTAAAAATACCTTCCGGCAACCCGAGCGTATAGCCAAACAGAAAAAGCAACGGCGTAAACTCCGGCTGGCCTCGTGGCTCAATGATTTTATTGGTTTAGACCGCCTTTTCGGTGAGGACAATGCCTGGCCGATTCAGCACATCGACCGCATTTTGTGGGTCACGTTTCTGCTCATTTTCTATATTGGTCTGAATCATAACGCCGAACGGCTGGTCCGGCGAATTCAGCGCACCAAAACGCAGGTCGACGAATTACGGTCGCAGTTTACCGTTCTCCAGGCCGACTTCAACAAGAGCGGCAAGCAATCCGAAATCAGTAAGCGAGTCGCTATTCTTGGCCTTGCCGATAGCCAAACGCCACCCCATAAAATTGTTGTCAAGACCGATGAACATTAAGCAGGACATCATCCAGCGGGCGAATCACGTCTTCTACCTCGTTATTTTTCTGGCTATTGGCGTTATGCTGAGGCTCGTATCTGTCCAGTATTTTCAAAAGGACCTAAAAGGGAAATTCTGGCGGGAGCGGGTAGCGTCGACCCTCATTCAGCGCGATACCATCCGGGCGATGCGCGGCAATATTTACGCAACGGATGGCAGTTTACTGGCAACCTCGCTGCCGACATACGTAGTGGGCTTAGACCCCACAATGGCTAAACCCGAGTATTTCAACAAGAAAATAGATTCTCTTGGCTTGCTCCTGTCTCAAATTTACCGGGACCGTTCCGCCAGTGATTACAAAGATATTGTTGTGGATGCGCGCAAACGCAAACGCCGGTACGTGTTGCTGAATCGTCGGCGTGTTACGTTCCAGGAGCGGCAGAAAATGCTGCAATGGCCGTTTTTTCGGTCATCGTCCAAAGTGGCGGCTCGTGGCGGGGTGCTTCGTCCGTATTATGAACGCTACCACCCATTCGACCAAATGGCCGAACGTACCATTGGCAACCTCGACGCCAAAACAGGCCGGGGTTTGATTGGTCTGGAAGCCTCTTTTCAGCCCGCACTGGCCGGAAAAAACGCCGTTGGCCTGGTCGAAGTGTTGTCGGGTGGGATTCGCAAACCCGTTGATGATGGTCCCGAGATGAAACCCGAACCGGGCATGGACCTCTACACGACCATCGACGTCAATTATCAGGACATGGCGGAATCGGCTCTGCGGTCGGCCCTCGAGAAATACAACGCAGCCAAAGGCTGCGTCATCGTGATGGAAGTCGCCACGGGGGAAATCCGGGCGATGGCAAACCTGTCGAAAAGCGGGAGTGCCTACGTCGAGAATTTCAATCACGCGCTGGCGGGACGTACTGACCCCGGCTCGACGTTCAAATTAGCGACAATGATGGCCCTGATGGAAGAGAAAGCCATTTCGCTGAGCCAGCCGGTTGCTACTGGCAACGGGTCAACAACATACCACGGCATGGGCATCCGCGACGCCAGCCGAAATGGTAAAGGCACGATTACGGCCCGGCAGGTTTTCGAGAAATCATCGAACGTAGGAATTCATATGCTTATGCGCAGCTATTTTTACAGCCGACCCGATTTGTATTGCCGGTACCTGCGCCAGTTTCACCTAACACAGTCAACGGGCATTCACATGAAGGGCGAGGCCGTTCCGGTGGTTCGCAATCCCGACATGAAAGGCTGGAGTAAAGTATCACTGACCTCCATGTCGTACGGTTACGAGATGCAGATTACGCCCTTGCAAATGCTGGCGTTCTACAACGCGGTGGCAAACGATGGCCGATGGGTAAGACCGGTGATTGTTAAGCAAATCAAACTGGCCGATGAACTGATTGAAGACAACAAACCGTACGTAGCACCCGAACCCATCTGTTCCAAAGAAACGGCCCGCAAGGCGCAGGAATTGCTGCGGGGCGTGGTTGAGCGCGGCACGGCCAAACACATTAATAACCCGCATTACGCCATCGCCGGAAAGACGGGTACGGCGCAAAAAATCATCAATGGACGGTATCAGGTCGGCAAATACAATACGTCGTTCATCGGCTATTTTCCGGCAGACAACCCTAAATACAGCATGATTACGGTTGTCGATACCCCGCAGGGCGACAACATCGACCTGCTGTATGCCGGTGCCGTTGCTGCCCCCGTGTTCAAAGCTGTGGCCGACCGAATTGTTGCCTACGACATTCGGATGCACGCACCTATTCGGGCTAATACGTCGCAGCCGCGCTCAACAACAAGTTTAGTAGCCGGGTATGCCGACGACCTGCACATCATCAGCTCGACCCTGAATATCAACAGCGAACCCGCTACCGAAGGCTGGGTCGAAACAACCGCGAATGGCCGCTGGAAATCGCGGCCTACCCGCTCCGACCGCGTACCGGATGTACGCGGCCTGACACTCCGCGACGCGGTATTTCTGCTTGAAAATCGGGGTTTTCGGGTATTGGTAGAAGGTCGGGGCAAAGTGAAAGAGCAATCCGTTGAGCCGGGTGTTGGTATTGCAAAAACGACGGGGAAAGTCATTACGTTGACCCTGGGATGAACGTCGGCAGATAAAATTAGGCATTCCGGTCGTCAACCCGTTTTTTTGCGGGCGACAAACCAACGATCTGTTCGTTTAACCAGCGGATGCAACTCAAAAATCTGTTCTATAAAATTCCGCTGCTGGCTACGTCTGGCAGCATGGAAACCGACGTAACGAGCCTGACGATGGACTCGCGCAAGGCTGGCCCCGGCTGTTTGTTCGTAGCCGTGCGCGGAACCGTTACAGACGGGCATAATTTCATCGAAAAAGCTGTTCAGCAAGGTGCTACAACCATTTTATGCGAAGAGTTTCCGGCTGAACTGACACCAGCCGTAGCCTACATTCGGGTGCAGGACTCGGCCCGAACGGTGGGGCTGGCAGCCGCCAATTTCTACGACCAGCCATCGCAGAAACTCAAACTGCTGGGTGTTACCGGAACGAACGGGAAAACCTCGGTGGCTACGTTGCTGTTTCGCCTGTTTCGGTCGTTGGGCTACCGCTGTGGAATGCTCTCGACGGTTCAAAACCAGATTGACGATGAAGTTATTCCGGCCACGCACACAACACCCGACGTTATCACGACGAATCAGCTACTGACAAAAATGCTGGCACACGGCTGTACACATGTGTTTATGGAAGTCAGTTCGCACGCGGTTGTGCAGGAGCGTATTGCCGGACTGACCTTTACAGGAGGCATTTTCACGAACATCACCCACGACCATCTCGATTTTCACGGTACGTTCGATAACTATATTCGGGCAAAAAAAGGCTTCTTCGATCAACTCCCGGCGTTGGCTTTTGCGCTCACCAATGTGGACGACAAACGTGGTTTGGTGATGCTCCAGAACACAGCCGCCCGCAAGGAAACCTACTCCCTCCAAACGCTGGCATCGTTCAAAGGAAAAATCGTTGCCGACAGCCTGTTTGGACTAAATATGTTTGTCGATGAACGAGAAGTCTGGTTCAAACTCATTGGCCGTTTCAACGCCTATAACATTCTCAGTGTGTATGGTACTGCCGTGCTTCTGGGCGAAGACCCTGCCGAGATATTAGTCTCATTATCAGGCATCAAGCCCCCACCCGGTCGGTTTGAACAAGTTGTTTCGGACGACAAAATTGTGGGCATTGTTGATTACGCTCACACGCCCGATGCACTGCAGAACGTACTGGAAACCATCAACGGCCTGCGTTACACCGATGAGCAGGATTATCTTCCGCAGATTATTACAATTGTGGGCTGTGGCGGCAACCGCGATGCGACCAAACGACCTATTATGGCCGATATAGCCTGCCGATTCAGCGACCGCGTCATTCTTACGTCGGATAACCCGCGTAATGAAGATCCAATGGTTATTCTGGAGCAGATGCAGGCGGGTGTATCTCCGGTCGATGTCAAAAAAGCGACGACGATTGAAGACCGGCGCGACGCTATCCGGCACGCGGTGTCCATTGCTCGCCCGCACGATATTATTCTCGTTGCGGGAAAGGGTCACGAAACCTATCAGGAGATCAACGGTGTCAAATACGACTTTGACGACCGGGCCATCTTGCGGGAAACTTTTGCAGAACGCGGAAATCAGTAACTTTGGCCTGTACAAAGAGTGAAAGAGTGAATGAGCGAATGAGCGAATAGTAAGCCGTTCTTGCTTTTC
>JANPJE010000513.1:0-3031 GCA_031425355.1 Spirosoma sp.
GCAGCGAACGCGGCTTCCCGCAGGGACCGGGCTGCCCGCTCAGAATCTGGGCAACCAACCGCCCCACCTCCGCCGATGGGTGGGCAATAACCGATACGCCACCGGCCAGTAACCGGGTATATTCATTCTCCACAAAACTCACCACGCCCAACTCCTGACCCAGCCGCAAACCCGTACGCTGGCTGTAATCGACGAGCGCAATAAGGTGGCGGCTGTCGGCTACGAAATACGCCTGCTGCGGATGAATGTCGGCCTCGGTAAGTTCGTCAATCAGTTCAAAATCAAAGCCATGCGCGGTGCAGAACCGTCGGAACGCCCGGATGGAATCGGCATCGAAGCAGTCGTGTTCGGGCAGAATCAAGTTCAGGCAGGTGTATTTTAGGAGCGTGGTCAACTGGCTCAATAACGCTTCGTAAAGGGCCGTTTCCCCCCCGTATCGAAGCTGATGGCCGTGTTGCAGAGCGTCGGGCCATTGGTTGCCAACCAAAATCAGTTGCTGACCCGGCACGTTCCGCAGGCTTTGCAGCGTGGCGGGGTCTTGTCCGATCAGGTGGGGCATTAGCACAAAATAATGGTAGTCGCCGAGGTGTTTGCCCAGCAACTGACACAGCAACTGCCGCTGGTAATTGAAACTGCACACGTCCAGAATGGCCTCACGGTTCAGGTTTACGGCAATGGCATCGTGGAGCTGCTTGACGCTGTCTGTCAACTGCCCCGTCACGATCAGCACCCGCAGGGCGTGGCGTTTGGAATGCCCGGCAATGAAAAAACCTTTGCGATTGATGGACGTAATAAATCCCATCTGGTAAAGCGTTTCGTAGGCCCGTTTCACGGAATCTTTGGATAGATACCATTCGGCGCAGGCTTCGTTGAGAGAGGGAAGCCGATCACCGAGGGTCAGCACTCCTTTTTCAATGTCGCTCACAATGGCATTGACCACCTGTAGGTATTTGGGCGACCGGGTGCGGTCGGCGATAAAAACGTCGGTCTTCATGGTCTATTAAGGAGTAGGGTTCGCTATCACACATCAACCCGGCAGAGCCAGCCACAGCCACAGCCATAGCAGACCGAACAGCAGCAGCAGGGCCAGTATTTCCAGCCACCGCAACCAGGGTTGTCCTTTACCATTCATTCCGTCGTAAATTTTCCCGGTAAAGTGATACAAATGTGATGATTGCCTGCGGGTCAGTGCTGGACGAATCCGTCAAAAAACAGCACAAAACCGCCCGACTTGCCTTGAATACACCAAAAGGCCAGAATCTGGCCTTTTGGTGAGCATTACCAACCTATAACAATAGAAAATTAATACCCTGGATTTTGCATCAGCGCGGGATATAGATCGCGTTCCCGCTGCGGAATGGGTTTTAGCAAATTCTTGGTCGACCAGTTGGCATTGGCGGCTGTCCGCCCAAAATCCACGTCTTTTTTGATGTCGATTTTGCCAGCGCGGTGCCAGCGCACGAGGTCGTTATAGCGATGGCTTTCAATGGCCAGTTCCACCCGTCGTTCGTGCATGAGCGCTTTGAACAACTCGACTTCGGTACCCACGGCCACGTCGGGCAGGATTTTGGCGGTGGGGTCGGCCCGGCGCCGAACCTGATTGATAAGAACGGCAGCCCCGGCAAAATCTTTGGTAGCTCCCAAAATTTTACATTCGGCCAGCATCAGCAGCACATCGGCATAGCGAATGATACGGTCGTTGTTTACGCTCAGATTGGGCCGCCAGTCCGACTTATCGCCCCGAACGTACTTGGCCACCGAAGAGCCGGTGGCCGACCATAGTCCATTGAAAATCCACTTTTTTTCTTTGTTTTTTGAGCCATCGGCATTTTCACCCGTCATGTAGGGATCGCCGTCCACAAAAATAGTGGCGGCCCGGCGCGGGTCGCCGGGTTCAAAGGCTCGTTGCAGCGAACTGGTAACGTTTAGCCGACCGTAACCCGCAGCGTTCGCACCGGGTGCGCAGAAGTCATTGCTCAAACCACAGGCCGCGCCAAAGTAGATGAGCCTGGCATTACCTGCCGAGGCAACACCCCCACCACTACCGAAGTTAAAATCGGGTGGCAGCCAGGGGTTTCCGCCCCCCAAACCCATCTGTACCTCAAAAATCGACTCGGCGTTATTCTCGGCACCCGGAACGAAATTATCCGCGTAGTTTTTCATCAGCGAAAACTTGCCTACCAATGGCTGAAACTCTGCCGCAGCCTGGGCATACAAGTCAGGCTTGTTTTCCCATTGGGCGCGGTAGAGCAGCACCTTACCCAACAGGGCCGAAGCCGCTAAGCTCGTGGCCCGGCCCAGGTTGGCATCGTCCCATTTGGCAGGCAGGGCGGCCTTGGCCGTACGCAGGTCGGATACGACCAGATCGAGCAGCTCACCCGGCTTTGAATTACCAGCCCGGGTTGCCTCCAGCGAGCGGGGCGTTTCGGTAATCAGCGGGGGCGTACCGAAATTAATAGCCAGTACAAAATTGTAATAGGCCCGTAAGAACCGCGCTTCAGCATCGAATGACTTTTTGAGCGAGTCTTTCAGCACGGTAGCGGCCGGTAGCTTCTCCAGAATGATGTTCGATCGCTGAACACCTTTGTAGGTCGTTTCCCACACACTTCCCCAGCGTCCGTTGTTGGAGCGCCAGTTAAACAGGTCCACATCATCCAGATTGTTGTTGGAGTAGGTGATATCGTCATCGGGCATCAGCGTTCCCGACCACCACCCTCCACCATCATTTTGATCGTAGGTGTAGTTGAGCAGCGCCGAGTAGGCAACCAGCACCGCCGACTTGAAATCGTTTTCTGTCTGGTAAAACGTTTGTTCATCGAGCGTACCCAATGGCGCCAGATTTAGTTTCTGCTCACACTGCGTAAATATACCGCCCAGCATGGCCAGCGTCAGGGCGATGGCAATCAGTCGTTTTTTCATGGTCATGTTTATAATCACGTAGTTAAAATGTCAGGTTGGCACCAACCTGCACGGTAACGGGTTGCGGGTTATTGCCCCGATCAGTTGCGGCAAATAACTGCGATGCCGGATC
>JANPJE010000514.1:0-4717 GCA_031425355.1 Spirosoma sp.
ATCCCCGCGGGGCCCCCGGGCTTTTTTAACAGTTTTCCAATAAAAACAACCCCGCCCGGCGCCCCGGCTGTAATCCTGTCCAGAAACAAACCTGTCAGACATTCAGTAGGAAAGTACAGGAAAGATGTAGGCCGGTAGTGATTACTTTTGTTTATCAAAGTTGCCTGTCCCTTCTGAGCCATTTTGCGGTTGCTATTTTAGCTTCATGAAGGCATTTGTTTAGCATAAACCAACCATGAAAGTCGGTCTGTTTATTCCCTGTTACGTCGATCAATTTTATCCGCAGGTAGCCGTTGCCACCCTGAAACTTCTGGAAAAAGTGGGCTGCGAAGTGGATTATCCGCTTCAGCAAACCTGTTGCGGGCAACCCATGGCAAACTCGGGTTATGCGCATTTGGCGGGCGGCTGCAATGACAACTTTGTGAGGAATTTTGCCCACTTCGATTATATCGTTTCGCCATCGGGGAGTTGCACGCTGCACATCAAGCAACACCTCCACGCAACCGATGAGGGAGCCGCCACAACCATTCGCTCACGCATCTACGAACTCACCGAATTTCTGACCGACGTACTGAAAATTTCAACAATAGACGCTACGTTTCCCTACCGGGTAGGACTGCACCAGAGTTGCCACGGACAGCGGGGTTTGCATCTTTCGCAGATGTCGGAACTGGTGGCACCGCCCTTTTCCAAGCCGGTACAATTGCTTAACTTAGTGAATGGTCTGGAATTAGTGCAACTCGACCGGCGCGATGAGTGCTGCGGATTTGGTGGTACGTTCTGTGTAACAGAAGAAGCCGTTTCGGTCAAGATGGGCAAAGACCGCGTCGCCGATCACCTGCGGCATGGCGTCAACTACATTACCGGCGTCGATGTGTCGTGCCTGATGCACCTCGAAGGCATTTTAAAACGGGCTAACTCCGCCGTTCAGGTTAGGCATATCGCCGAAATCTTAACGGCAACGGTATAGGTTTCATGTTTGTCGTTTGTGGTTAGTAGTTGGCTGACGTGAGAGATGCTGGCGCGTCAGTCCCGGCGGGGAACCGCAACTACTAACCACAAACCAATAACCACAAACTAATTTTCATGAACCAACTCACCCTTAATCACGCCGACGCGGCTATTGAGTTTAACAAAAACGAGGCTAAAGTCGATTGGCACGACGAAACGCTCTGGTTCGTGCGTACCAAACGCGACCGGGCTGTGGCGCAGGTGCCCGAATGGGAGCAACTTCGGGAGGCCGCGTCTCAGATAAAAAACCATGTGCTGTCCAACATGCACGATTTGCTGGTGCAGTTTGAGGAGAACGCCATCGGCAACGGCATTAAAATTCACTGGGCTGCCGATGCTGCCGAGCACAACGCCATTATTCACCGTCTGATTCAAGAGGCTGGTGCTACTCAATTAGTCAAGTCAAAGTCGATGCTGACGGAGGAATGTCACCTGAACGATTACCTGAAAGAAAAAGGTATCGAGGTGATTGACAGTGACTTGGGCGAACGTATTGTGCAGATGCGGGGTGAGCCGCCGTCCCACATTGTGTTGCCCGCTATTCACCTGACGAAGGCCGAAGTAGGCGAAACATTCCATAAGCACCTCGGCACCGACAAGGGGGCAACCGATCCGCAATACCTCACCGAAGCGGCCCGTCAGCACCTGCGCGAAACGTTTTTGACGCGCAAAGTCGCCCTCACCGGTGTCAACTTCGCCATTGCCGAAACGGGCGGATTTGTCGTTTGCACCAACGAAGGCAACGCTGATATGGGCGTCCATCTGGCCGACGTACACATTGCGGCTATGGGATTCGAGAAAGTCATTCCCCGCGCCGAACATTTGGGTGTTTTCCTGCGGCTGCTGGCTCGTTCGGCAACCGGACAACCGATTACTACGTTCTCCAGCCATTTTCACCGGCCAAGATCAGGGCAGGAAATGCACATCGTTATTGTCGATAATGGCCGTAGCCGTCAGTTGGGGCGACCGGATTTTCGGAATTCACTCAAGTGCATCCGGTGCGCGGCCTGCCTGAACACCTGCCCCGTTTACAGGCGGTCGGGTGGTTTCAGCTACCACAGCGCCATCGCCGGACCGATCGGGTCTATTTTGGCTCCGAATTTAGATATGAAAGAAAATGCCGATCTGCCGTTTGCCTCCACACTCTGCGGGTCATGTTCGAACGTCTGTCCGGTGAAAATTGACATTCACGAACAGCTTTATAAATGGCGGCAGGTGCTGATGCAGGAAGGGTACGGCCCCGGTAGCAAAACGGTGGCGATGAAGGCAATGGCAACGGTGCTGGAATCGCCCCGACTGTACCGAATGGCGGGGAAAGTGGGGCGGGGCGTATTGCGGTTCGCGCCGGTCACGGTCGAAAATCGGCTTAACCCCTGGTACAATCAACGCGAAATGCCTGCACCACCCACCGAGAGTTTCCGTGACTGGTACATTAACCACAAAAAGTCATGACTACCCGCGACCAGATGCTGGCCAGCATTAAAGCTAATCAACCTTCGTTATTGCCTCTTCCTGAGCAATTTACGTTTGTATCGATGTTCCCCGACCTGACGAAGCAATTCATTGATATTCTGACGTTTGTGGGTGGGACGGCTGTAATCGTACCCGATTATGCGGCCATCGAAAGCCACTTGCGGGAGCAGTATCCTGACCTGACAAACATCGCGACGACCTGTCCTGAACTGGCAAATCTTGCCGATGTGCGCTTGGATGTTGCCGACCCGCACGATTTGGCCGGGCTAAACGTAGCGATCATCGAAGGGCCGCTGGCCGTTTCCGAGAATGCGGCCATCTGGGTCGATGAGCGTCAGTTGCCGCAGCGGGTTGTGCCCATGATTACGCAGTACCTGGTCATCATCATTCGGCAATCGACTATCGTTCCCAACATGCACGATGCCTATCGCCAACTACAGGTTGATGCGACCGGCTTTGGTACGTTCATTTGCGGCCCATCCAAAACCGCCGACATCGAGCAAAGCTTAGTAATTGGCGCACACGGTGCCCGGTCACTAATTGTTTATATCCTGCCTTGATGATAGAAACACCCCAGCGGCAGAATCGAATTTTACAGTTGTTTTGACCTGCGAAAGCTACCAATTCTACTTACTCCTTTTTATACAATACCCAACTATCATTAATTGTATTTATACCCTTTGATTGTAAAAATAGGTTGATCTTCCACAATGAAGCCGATGAATAAAACTGTGGTTTAAATCCTAAACTGTCGAGAAGCGGCAGTTTATCTTTCGCGTCGTTATACGTAGTAACCAGCCAGGCATTTTTTAAATACCGGGCTGAATCAGCCTTCTGAAATTTAATGAGATTTATATTCGGCACGCTTCTGCGGTAAAACGTTAATGGGAGGCCACTTGGCGTCTCAAATGGCGTGCGGGCCAGACAATAAATAGTTGGATTTGACTGCTTAAATTTACTAACTAATTTGCGGGAGAATTCAACGGTTTGAGAGTATGGATTTAAGAGTAAAAAAATCAATACCAGTACATTGAGTACTATACTTGCGTATAGAATTCCTTTAAATAAATTACGTACGCCTTTTTTTATATGTTGATACTCACTGATAAAAGACATTAAGCCCCAGCCTGCTATAATCGGTAATACATTCAGGACCGGGAACAGAAAACGTTCTTCTTTATGTGCGACTAAACAATGACCTAAAATAAAAAACAATATGGCAAAGACGAACGGTTGCCGGTATTGTTTTATAGCTCCTTTTAATGCGAAATAGAATAGGAAAAAGCTAATGGGGGGCGTACCAATTACTAAAGCCAGCATAAGAATATACTGCATAAAACTGGAGGTGCCAAACTCAGCGGCTTTGCCCTCCGTGATATTTACCCGATAATAATCGTACGCACTAAAAACAAACTGATGATAAAAATTATAATCTAACATTAAATTAATACCCACACCAATGCCAAATCCAATTGCCATCGGTAACAGACGGGTGTATTTTCGCTCAATAATTAGCATCCATAAACCGAAACCAACAAGGCCAAACGCTATCTGAAACCGAAAATAAAAGGCCAGACTGAATAAAAAACCTGTTAACAGAACGTATAGAGCCTTTTCCCTCTTTATTTCATACAATATAATGGCGCCAAAAAACACAACTGCCGATGCCATTTCAGAACTGAATAATGTGCGGGTATACGGTAGTGTCCAGGATAAATTAATCAATAACAATACAACATAAAGTAGATTTCTATTAGCTCTAAAATAATAAATACCGATTGCATTAAATAGCCCGAAGGTTATCAAGCCACAAATAAGACGCAGGATTGTTAATTGAGTGTAAGGATTCTCTACATGGAAAAAACGGCAGACTTCAATAAAGCCCGAAAACAAATAGACTTGCAAAGTTGGTCGTATATGGCTCTTTAATTCCCAGACACTGGTGGCATCCGAAGGTTCGCCCATTTGCCATGACGAAAATTCAATTATCTGGAAATGTTGATCGGGATGGAGAAAACCTACCTGGGTAACACAGAAAAAGATTTGAACAAGTAAGGAAAATAATAACAACCATCGTAATCGTGAATCCTGAATTATCAATTGTAAATCTGTTTGCATAGTAAAATCGCCAGCACACGCTTGACTGGAATGAAAATAATTATGTAGCTACGAATGATACAAACTAATCTGTATGCTCATTGGATGCTTTTGTTTTCAATTTTAGACCCACCTC
>JANPJE010000515.1:0-2595 GCA_031425355.1 Spirosoma sp.
GTCTTTATCTTTGCCGAATGCCGTTTTGGCGTGCTCAAGCCGACCGTCGTATAAGTCGGCAACGGCAACCAGTTCCACATCGGGACTTCGCAGGGCCGCCTGCGTATCGTAGTTGCCCTGAATCCCCATGCCGATGGTAGCAATTCGTATTTTATCGTTCGGGCTGACCTTCATCAAATTCGGGATGTAGGCAGGTGCACCAAATGGTTTTGCCAGACCATCGGTAGCCACCACCGCCGAAGCTGCCGACAGGCTTTTTATAAATGTGCGTCGATTGGATTGCATGAAGTTGAGACGTAGTTTAGGGGTAAAAGCAGGCAAGTAAAAAATTTTACCCGGTTGGGTTAACAGGCTGTGGATGACCCGGTAAATGACCGGATGCGCCACTACTAAATCACTACGTATGAAAACAAGTCCTCTACCTTATCTTATTGCTATCAGCTTATGTATGTCCGGTCCTGCTCTGCTCGCGCAAACGGATACAGACCCGTTATTCACCAAAAAACAGGTGTTTCGTTCGCTATCTGACCGGTGGGAACTCGACTCGGCCACCCGGAAAGGCACATTTCTGGTTACGGCCTACAAACCAATGTACGTAACAGCCGGTCGGGTGTCCAACAAGCCCAACGAGCAGCCGGTCAGCGAAAATCCAACCTACAGTCTTCCAATACGTGTGCCGTTAGGCCGCTACGAAGCTCGTTTTCAACTGAGTCTGAAAGTCAAGGTGCTACAGGGCATTTTTGGCCGACATGGTGATTTATGGGTTGCCTACACCCAAAAGTCGCACTGGCAGGTTTACAACACCACGTTCTCGCGTCCCTTTCGCGAAACCAATTATGAGCCGGAGATTATCCTCAATTTCGCCACGAACTTCTCGCTTCTCGGCTTGAAAACCCGGATGCTGGGTATCGCCCTCACCCACCAGTCGAACGGGCGGGCTATACCGCTCTCGCGAAGCTGGAACCGGGTTATTGCGCACGCTGGTTTTGAGCGGGGCAAGTGGGTCGTGATGCTCCGGCCGTGGCTTCGGCTCCCCGATGCGGAAGATGAAAACCCGGCCATAACCGATAATATTGGCCGGGCCGATGCTACGGTTATTTACCGGACCGGACGTCATCTGTTTTCGGCAACGGGTAGCCACTCGCTCCGGTGGGGCGATAAAAACAGGGGTCAGGTTCAGTTCGACTGGACATTTCCGGTGATGGGTAATTTACGGGGCGATCTTCAGATTCTACACGGCTACGGCGAAACCCTAATTGACTACAACCACAAGCAAACGACTATTGGTGTTGCCGTGTCACTTGTCGACTGGCTTTGAAAAATCACTACGTCATTATCCCTGAAACCCGAAAATTTGCTGCTGAGTTGACGGGCTATTAAGCAGAAAACGGGTAGAAAATATAACTTGCAGGGATATTCTCAAGCCCTTCCTGCTTTATGCGTTCGTTTCGTTTGCTTTGGCTACACTTGTTTCTGACGGCGGCTTCGTTTGCCCAAACGCCCACCAACTGGACTGCCCAATACTGGCCCGCCCGCTGGATTCTGCATCCCACCGCTCCGGCCCGGCAATACGGTATTTATCATGTTCGGAAAACCATTGAGTTACCGAAAAAGCCCGCCCGTTTCGTCGTACACGTATCGGCAGATAACCGATATCGGCTGTTTGTCAATGGCAAATCGGTGGCGATGGGACCGGCCCGCAGCGATACACAAAACTGGAATTACGAAACCCTCGACCTCGCCCCGTATTTGCAGACGGGCCGCAACGTACTGGCCGCACAGGTGTGGTACATGGGCGAGGGCGCACCCTTCGCGCAGATGAGTTACCAGCTTGGTTTTCTGTTGCAGGGCGACGGCGAAACCGAGAAAATTGCCAACACCGACGCGACCTGGAAAATATATCAGAATCCGGCTTACTCGCCTGTCAAAAACGACATTCCCAAACTCCGAACGTACATCGTTGCCGGGGATGGCGACCGGGTCGATGCGGCCCGATACCCCTGGGGCTGGGAGCAACCGAATTTCGACGATAAAACCTGGGTTGCGGCCAAACCGCTTGGTTTTCCGACCAAACCGCGCGGGCTGGGCACAGACGGAAACTGGGGTTTAGTGCCGCGAATGATTCCAATGATGGAGGAAAGCATTGTCCGGCTGGCAACGGTTCGGCGAAGCGAGAACGGTAAAATGGACAATGCGTTTCTACTGGGAAAAGCACCCGCAACGGTTCCGGCCAATACGAAATCGGTGTTTCTCCTCGATAACAACGTACTGACCAACGCCTACCCAGAACTAACTGTCAGTCAGGGGAAAGGCGCGGTTATAACACTCGCTTATGCCGAAGCCCTGATTGATACCAAAGGAAAGAAAGGCAACCGAAATGACATTCAGGGCCGAACGATGCTCGGTTTTGAGGACCAGTTTGTCGCCGATGGAGCCAGCAAACGCACTTTCCGCCCGCTCTGGTTTCGGACGTATCGGTATCTGCAATTGACCGTCGAAACGAAGGAGGAATCGCTTGTGCTTGATGACTTGGTCGGACGATTTACAGGCTACCCGTTTGAGGAGAAAGGACAGTTTGTGGCCAGTGACACGACC
>JANPJE010000516.1:0-9408 GCA_031425355.1 Spirosoma sp.
GCTGATACGACCGCACAGCCTGCTGATTGATACCAAAAAGCAGTGTATTCCCCACGGATAATACGCTCCGCACGTCGCCGGTTAGTTGAAAACCAGACTGTTGTTTGGAAACAGCCGAAAAATTGCCCCGTCCATCACCCCGTAGCAACAAGCCAGAATTGGCATCCGACCGGCCAAAACGCAGGCGGGCCTGTGTTGTATTTCCACAGAGTAACAGGTCTTTATGGCCGTCGTGGTCGTAATCCAATGCTGTCAGGGTGAAAATTGGGGATGTTTGTGCCGCTAATGGCAATGGCTTTGCGACCAGTTTACCGTTGGGCGTGCTGGCGAAAAAGGTGGTTTGAAATTGATTGGCAGTCAGTTTCTGTGCGTCTTTCAGTTCGTCCGGTTTGAAAACATCGGTGAGCGTGGCGTTTGAATAGCTGTCGTAATTGATAAACCGATGGCGCAGCATTCCAACCTGTTCGAGCAGTTCATCGCGGGTGGCGTGCGGATACGGTTTACCCTGCACATACAGGCAGAGAATCGGGTCTATTTTTCCATTGTTATCAAAGTCTTTGTAGATCAGTTCGGCGGGTTCTTTGTCACTGGCGCGGCATTGGGTGTTCAATCCCTGATTGCCAATAACCAGATCAGGGCGACCATCGCCGTTGAAATCGTCAACTAAAAGTTTATTCCACCAACCCCGGTTCTGGCCGGATCGGTCCTTGTCAAAATACGTCTTTGTCTGATCGACCATCTGATTATTAACCATACCGAGCACCGTTACGGGCATCCACTCGCCCACGACTACTAATTCGGGTTTGCGGTCGGCGTTGAGGTCAACCCAGACCGCATCGGTTACCATCCCCAGCGTAGATAGCATCGGCGCTAACCGGGCGGTCTGGTCACTGAACACTGGCTGACCACCGCTCACTTTACTATCATTAATAAGCAGAAAACTCTTCGGCGTTTCGGGGTAGCGACCCGGCACAACGCGCCCGCCTACGAACAAATCGGGCCGACCGTCGCCGTTGACATCGGCCACCCGCACACAGGCCGCACTGGTTTGCATGGCGGGCAATGCGCCGGAAATTTTGGTGAAGTTTCCCTTGCCATCATTCAGGTAAAGCCGGTCCTGCAAACGTGGGTCGCTGGGTTCTAAATCACCGTAGCCACCGCTGCACACGTAAAGGTCAGGGAAGCCGTCGGCGTTGGCGTCGAAGAAAACGGCATCAGCGTCGTTGCTGGCTTTGTCGGCGTCAAAAGCGGGTTGGTCTTTGCGACTGAACGTACCGGATTTCTGTTGAATAAACAGGGTTCCGGCCTGGTCAAGACTACCGCCCGCATACACATCCTCCAGTCCGTCGCCGTTGACATCGGCCTTCACCAAACACGGCCCATTGAATGACTGAGCGTTTACCAACAGTGTTTGCCGCTTGAAATCATTGGCTTTGTTGATGGGATCAGTAAATGAAATCGGTGCTTTTGTTTCCTGAAAAAGGGCGGGTGACTGTGTCGGACTGCGGTACATGGAGCGGGCGTCTTTTTCCTGTACCGTGAGCAGTTGATCCGTTTTCACAGCAGTAAGCAATTGCTGCTTTCCCGATACCCAGACTACTTGTACTGAGTCAATTACAGTCTCATCACCCAACCCAAAATGCAACCGGGGCGACATACTGGACTGATAGCCGCGCGTGGGCATCTGCTCAACGTACTGCTGTTTTCCTTTGCTATAAAGGGTAACTTTTGCCCCGACACCCTGCGTATTTGCCCCGGCTCCGGACAGTTTTACCGTCAGATAATGATGTTTGCGTTCCTTATTGGTCTCGTTCTGAAAAATGAAAGCCGGTTGGTTCGTGTTGTTGACGATGAGGTCTAAATCGCCGTCGTTATCCAGGTCGGAGTAAGCAGCACCCGTGCTGTTCGACGTTTGGGTCAGTCCCCACGCAGCCCCCACATTCGCGAACGTTACGTTGGCAGGTGCGTTCGGACTGGTCGGTTCGCCCCCGCGATTCCGAAACATGTAATTCATCACGTTCGAGGAGGGAATTCGGTGAACCAGTTCCAGTACGTCTTCGCGCCCGAAATTGGCCGGACGGTTCTGCATGAAGTCGGTCATGTACTTCAAAAAATCCTGATTCGTATAGTCCCGAACGTAGCCATTTGTTACGTAGAGGTCCTTCCACCCGTCATTATCATAGTCGGCCAGCAGCGGGGACCAACTCCAGTCCGTATTCGAGATACCGGCCATCTGCCCGATTTCACTGAACGTCGGGATCAATGTTTTTGAGGATTTCCCCTTGCCTCCCCGACCCGTGCCCGCTGCTCCTTCATTCATCTGAAGCATGTTCCGCATGTGCTGATAATGGAAACCCGAACTCACGGCGAGGTCAAATTTCTCATAATTATCGGGAGCCATCAGCAGTTTTTGCCGCCGGTTATCTTCGGGCAGCATGTCGAGTGTAAGAATGTCGGGGCGGGCATCATTGTTCACATCCGCTACGTCGTTGCCCATCGAAAAGTGGGACGTATGACCAACGCTGGTTTTCAGCCGGTCAGTAAACGTTCCATCCTGGTTGTTGAGATATAGGTAATCAGGTACGGCGTAATCGTTGGAAATGTATATGTCGGGCCAGCCATCGGCATTCAGGTCAGCAATACCCGCACCAAGTCCGTAGCTCAATACGGAACTACTCAGGCCGGTACGCGTTGTGACATCCTCAAAATGATTTTGGGTATTTCGGAGCAGACGTACCCCTGTTTCAGGATTGCTTTGGCTGCGCAGAGCGGCTGTACTGGCCTGATCGAGTACGGGTAATGATTTAGGATTGTGGTTTAATAAAAATAGATCCAGATCACCATCTCGGTCGTAATCGAAAAAAGTGCCCTGGGTACTCTGGGCAGGATTCGCCAAGCCATATTGAGCGGTTTTATCCGTAAAGTGGGGAATGCCCTGCGCATCGGGACCATCGTTGACAAACAGTTGAGGAGTACGCTTCTCAGCCTGCAAACTCCCGGAGTAACAGACAAATAGATCGAGCCGACCGTCGCCGTTGACATCGGCCATTGACACGCCGGTCCGCCAGGGACCATCGCGCCCGGCCACGCCCGCTGCTGCTGTTACGTCCGTGAACTTCAGCCCGCCTTTATTAAGGTATAACTGATTGGGAACCATATTGCCACTGAAGTAAACATCCTCCAGCCCGTCGCCGTTGAGGTCACCCACAGCCACGCCCCCACCGTTGTAAAAATACTCGTACATCAATACGTTTGTATTCAGCCCTTCGGTCAGGTTGTTGGCAAACGTAACGCCGGTCTGATCGGGCGAAAGCAGGGTAAAAAGCGGGGAAGTATCGGCCTTTGAAGAGGAAGACTCTTTGGCGGCATCCTGCTGGCAACTACCGGCACCGATCAGGCTGATAAGCAATCCGTACAACAGTATTGACGACCTGTGTTTAGAATAAAAACGTATTGGATTCATGTAGTCTTTAAAATTCCCTCGAAGCGGCTTCTTACGACAGTTCACTACAGAATTGAATTAGTTTTTTCAAATCAGCTTCTTCAGTGAACTCAACGGACTGTTCGTTGAGATAGGCCTCAATCTCTTTTTTATGCTTTGGAAACACCTTAAAAATAGCTGATTTATTGAGCAAATAATACCGGTCGTTTTGATCCACAACAAAATAAGAGACTTCCTCCTTCACCACCTGATCGCCCGTCGATCCAATCCGATGCACCGAACTGTTGCTGGAATAGGGCTGCACAGTTGCCACCGATGATGCACCGGATGATTGGCCATAAGCAACTTTTTTCTCGGTGCGCATGGATTTGATCACAACCTGCTTCGCTAATTTAACCGATTTGTGGTCGGCGATCACCTCTAAGCAACCTTTTCCGGGGTTAACATAAAACCGATCAGAACCGATGGTCACATGAGCAATGTTTTGTTCATCGGCCAGGGCCATCGTGTCACCCTTCACATCAATAAACTGCATCTCGCCCAATAAGCGATTATAATTGAGTTTACCCGCCCCTGACACGCCGTTACGATAAACGACATTGCCAATCATAAACTGTGGATACCGATACCGGTCGGCTATCGGAATGGCGTTCTTAATATCGGAATCGGCCTTAATCCGTATCTGTTTTTGGGCCTCCACCTGTGCATAGGACGTTGCCCAGCAAAGCAGGGTGATTAATACGATTTTTGGGTTGAGGGTATCCATTTTTCCGTTCGTTTATATCTAAGTGGTATAGAATAGATTATTAAGTACACGACTTTCGTAAAAAGTCGTGAAGTAGTTGCGCGAGTCAATTCGCTGACATACACACTCTTACTGACCAAAATTACCTGCACTGTATAAAGCAAAACAGCAGGGTAATCGACGCAGACGAGATGAATTCGACGACTACGCTGATTACCCTGCTATTCTGGTTATTTACCGATTAGTAACCCGGATTCTGGACTAATTTGTTGTTCCGGTTCATCTCGTCGCGGTGAATCGGCAGGAAATACATTTTATCGGCCCACTGTCGATTTTCCTTACCCGGATCGATCTCGGCTACTTTGTACGAATAATCGTAACTGGTAGGATCGTACCGATATAAGCTAACCGTTTTACCTGGCTTCAGCGTACCCAATATATTAATGTAACTGGCTTTGCGGCCTAACGTTGTCGAGGCAATCATCCAGCGACGGGCGTCGTGATAACGCTGCTCTTCGAAGGCCATTTCAACCCGGCGTTCGTTTCGATAGCGTTGCCGCAATGCATCACCCGATTCGGTGAAGGCTGGCATACCCGCCCGGAAACGGACTTTATTCAGCCAGGTGCGGGCTTCGGCATCCTGACCCAACTCGATACAAGCCTCGGCGTAATTGAGCACGGCTTCCGTGTAGCGCAGAAATGGCCAGGGGATTTGCTGAAACCCGCTTTGATCGACCAGTGTGGGCGTGGGATCGGTGAATTTACGCATGTAATAACCGGTGTAGCTGCCATTCCAGTCTTCTACCGTACTCTTGCGGGTATCCAGTCCAAAATGTGTCACTTTCTTTCCGGTGCCATCAACAACCTCATACGTACCTGTTTGAATCTGATTCACGGGGTCTTTGGTTGCTACGTCGGCGGTGCGGGGCTTCCAGGTTGCTCCATCAAACATAATGGAGGAATACATGCGCGGGTCGCGATTTACGTAAGGTGCTGCTGCATGAGCAGGGTTACTCCAGCTAAATTTAGTACCATCCATCATCTCGTAGTCATCCACGAAGTTTTGAATGGGGGAGTTACCCGCCCAGTTATGATACCCGTTGGGGCCGTTGAACAAACCCTGACGTCCACCACCTTCCTGCTTGGAGTTGATGAAATAGCGGGCAAACAGCAACTCTTTTTCACCCCCATTTCTGGACAGGGACGCATTCATATAGTTGGTTGTCGCTTCCTCTTTTGCAGCAGGGGCAGATAGTGCCAACTGATAGCCGTAGTTAGGCAGGTCCAGCACCGCTTTAGCCGCATCTTTTGCTTTCTGCCAGCGCTCAGCACGGCTTCCGGTTGTCAGGCTGATGAGTTCCGGTTTGGCGAAGGCTGCGTGAGCACTCGACTTTGCTTTGGCCGTGGCTGCGTCATATAAATCGCTGGCACCGTATAACAGTATACGTGCTTTCAGAGCCAGCGCGGCCGCTTCGGATGCCCGCCCCGCTGCCATAGATTTACCCTTCAGCAAGGCAGCGGCAGCGTCGCAATCTTTCACGATAAAGTTGATGCACTCTTCCATCGTATTCCGGGGAGCCAGATAATCGGCCTCACCCAGATCATACGCGCGGGCGATCAGGGGAACACCACCATAATATCGTACTAACTGTTGATAATAGTAAGCACGCATAAACAGGGATTCTCCTTTCAGGCGATCCGACATGATTGGGTCAGTAAACAGCGGCTTTTCCAGGTTTTTAAGGGCTAAATTAGCTGCCCTGATCCGCAGGTACATTTGCTGCCAGGCAATCGTACCGTTGATCCAGCCCGGATCTGCTGGGTTCGAGCGAGACTCTGTGATCGTTGTAATGTTCCGGCCTGGGTGCGTGAAAATCGTCTCGTCGGTCAGCGACGCCAGCATCTGCTCGTCCAAACCGCCATTGCCTAAGCCGGCATAGATATTGGTCACAAAGGCCTCGGCTAAGGCGGCATCCGACCAAACGGCTGACTCCGGCACCTGATCCAATGGTTTAGTGTCTACGAAATCGTCGTTACAGCCCGTAACCGCCAGCGAGGTGACAGCAACGGCCAATAGTATATTTTTAAACTTGTTCATGTGTTTCGATGGTTACTGTGCGATTAAAATGACACGGATAAACCGCCACTGATAATTCTGGCCTGCGGGTAATACTGACCGTTCACGTTGTCGGTTTCGGGGTCATACACCTTCAACTTATCGAAGGTGAGCAGGTTAAGCCCATTCAGGTAGAATCGCAGGCTGCTGATGCCGATCTTGCTGCCTAACGCCGTCGGAATGGTATAGCCCAGCTCTACGTTTTTCAGGCGGATGTAGTCCGAGCTCCTGAGCCAGTAGGTGTTATTACCGGAGAAATACTGGTCAGCGCGGTTGGCAATACGCGGGTGTACGCTGCTCGGATTTTCAACCGTCCAGCGGTTTTCGTAAATATCCGACAGGTAATTACCGATGTTACCCATCTCACCCGTGCCGATATACTGCTTGGCACCGGCCGCACCCTGGAACAACACCGTTAGGTCGAAGTTCTTGAACGAAGCACCTAAGTTTAGTCCACCTTGAAACAGCGGAATGTTCGTAGCGTTGGTCCGAACCTGATCGTCGGGCGTAATCTTGCCGTCGGGCACCCTCGTAAGATTTCCGTTGGCATCGCGTCCACCGATATCCTTGTACTTCATGTCGCCCGGACGGAGCTGATTGACAAGTGCTTTATAATCAACCTTGTTCGCATCAATCTCAGCCTGATCTTTGAATACACCGTCGTACTCGTAGGCCTGATACGTGCGTATGGGTCGCCCGGTTGTGCGCTGCCACTCTGGCGCACCCGGCGCTTCATCCCAGAAAAGAATCTTGTTCTGAGCGTAGCCACCATTTACACTGACGTTGTATTTAAACTCGCCAATCTGGTTCCGGTAACCGATGTTGAACTCCCAGCCCTGGTTGAGCACTTCGCCAAGATTCTGGGCCGGAAGCGTCAGACCGGTGCTTTGGGGTACGGAGGCATTCTGGAACCAGAGAATGTTAGTGCGCTTGTTGCGGAAAACGTCGAACTCAAAGTTGACCTTTCCGTTAAACAACTGACCATCAAGCCCTATGTTTGCATTTGTAGCCACTTCCCACGTAATATTGTTGTTCGGAATCCGGGTTTCAAACAACGTTTTAACTTCCGTATTGTTAATTATGTAGGAGTTGAAACCATACGTAGACAAATACTGGTACGTAGCGCGTGTATCGGTGTTAGGCAGGTTCACCTGATCATTCCCTAACTGACCCCACGAACCCCGCAACTTCAGGAAGTTAACTGACGGTACCGCGTTCTTAAAGAAGTTCTCTTCCGAAATTACCCAGCCAGCCAGAAAACCGGGGAAGAAGCCGTACCGTGTTTCTTTCGGGAAAATATCCGAGCCGTCGTAGCGCCACAGAAATTCAGCCAGATATTTCTCTTTGTAGTTGTAGGCAGCCCGCCCGAAATAGTTCAAACGGGCACTCTCAAAGGCACTGCCATTGGTACTCTGCTCCAGCGCTCCACCAGCAAATAGCTGATCGATGGCTGGCGACAGAAAATACCGGCGGAATCCACTAAAGCCATCTTCCCGAATGGTTTCCCGGTTCGATCCTGCCAGAAAGGTAAGCGCGTGTTCGCCAATTTTCTTGTCATACGTAATGGTTCCTCCCAGCAAAATATTGAGCCGGTTGTTGTTGCCCTGACCCAGACGGGGTTCGGGCTGACCACGTTTGCTCTGGATAAGCTTTGGCGTTACACCGTCAGCTTCAAACCCAACACCCCGTTCGTAGAGGAACCAGGGAATCTCCCAGTTTCTGGAGTTTCTGAGCCGCTTATCGACAGCGGCCGTACCCGTAATTTTAAGACCCGGTACGCCCGGAACGGTAAAATCCAGTTGGCCGTTGGTCTGAATGAAGTCTGTTTTCTCCCTGAAAGATCCGCTCAGATCAGTAGTAATGACCACCGGGTTCTCGCCGTTTTCAATATCGGGTCCCGGTAAGCCGTTTGGCCAGTAGGCCTGTTGCTGTGGCTTGCCCCGCATTTGCATCCGAAAAATGGAAGCCGCACTACGGGTTGGGTACGAGCGATCTTCCTCGCGTCCGACAATGCCAATGCTGGCATGAACGTACTTGTTGATGTTGGCATCCAAGTTAATCCGTAGGTCATACTGTTTGTAGCCCGTTGCCGAATTTTTGTAATAGCCTTCCTGATTCTGGTAACCTAAAGAAGCGATGTAACGCAAACTTTCGGTTCCGCCCGTGACCTGAAGATTATGGCGCGTCTGGGGCGACCATGTTTTGAGCGTAGCTTTGTACCAATCAGTGTTGGGGTGATCCCACGGATCGGAGCCATCGGCATACTTCTGGATGTCGGCCGGAGCATACGGTGCTTTCCGAATCGTGCCATCAGGTCGTGTATACGAGCCGGTTGTCTTATAAGCCTGCGTAGCCGCAGACCACTCACCAACTGGTAATGCATATACATCCAGATCATTCAGCATACCCGTATACTGAGCTGCGTTCGTGAGTTTAGGAATAACCGTTGGCTGCGAAAAACCCTGGTTAAACGTATAGGAAAGCTGAGGCTTGCCTGTTTTGCCCCGCTTGGTCGTAATCAGGATAACGCCGTTAGCCGCCCGTGACCCGTAGATGGCCGCTGCAGCATCTTTCAACACCGAGATACTCTCGATATCAGCCGGATTGATCCGGTCGAGACCACCCTCGCGACCGGGAATTCCATCCACAACAATGAGGGCTGCGGTGTTATTGAGCGTGTTGGAGCCACGAATCCGAATGTTTGAACCATCGGCACCGGGTTCACCACTTCGGTTAACGGCAAACACACCCGGAAGCCGACCGGCCAGCGAGTTCGACAGGTTAACCGCGGGTGATTTCACCAAATCAGCCCCTTTTACTGCCGCCACCGATCCGGTAATGGTTTCTTTCTTCTGTGTGCCATACCCTACCACAATCACTTCACTAAGTGATTTACTATCAGTCAGTAACGTGAGGTTGATTGAGCTTTTTCCAGCAATTGGCACTTCCTGCGTAACGAAGCCGATGTAGGAGAACACTAAAGCTGTTGCGCCGGGCGATGTGTTTAACGAAAACCGTCCTTCAGCGTCCGTAACAGAGCCAGTCGTTGTATTCTTGACAACCACACTCACACCGGGTAAGCCCTGATTTTGCTCATCAACTACT
>JANPJE010000517.1:0-6560 GCA_031425355.1 Spirosoma sp.
CATTGGCGCAACATCGGGTTCAGTTACGTTCACCGTTGTCAATGATACCGATGCCGAAGGTACCGAAACAGCTACATTAACCCTTAACAGTCCATCAGCGGGTATCGCGCTGGGTAGCCCGGCGACGCTGAACATTACCATTACCGACGATGATGCACCGGCCGTTCCTACCGTTAATCTCTCGGTGAGCACCAACACGGCAACGGAAGCGGATGCAACCGTTATAACCGTCACCGCTACGTCATCCTCGGCCGTCACGGGCGACCAGACGGTGAATCTGGCGGTCACCGGAACGGGTGTTACGGCTGGCGATTACAACCTGAGTGGAACGACTATTACCATTCCGAACGGGGCTACATCAGGTTCGGTTACGTTCACCGTTGTTAACGATACGGATTTTGAACCCACTGAAACCGCTACGCTAACGATCAACACACCGTCGGCAGGCCTTGCGCTGGGAACTACTACCACGCAGAACATCACTATTACCGACAACGATGCAGGTGTTGCCACACTCATACACGATATTCAGGGCACAACCCACATTTCGCCCCGCAATGGCCAAATGGTCAACAATGTACCGGGTATCGTAACGACGCTCCGGGGTAACGGTTTCTGGATGCAGGACCCAAATCCTGATGCGAACGACAATACATCGGAAGGTATTTTTGTCTTTACCAGCTCGGCTCCAACGGTAGCGGTAGGCAATGCGGTTTCGGTTAATGGAACCGTTCAGGAATTTCGGGCGAATGTCCAGAATTTGAGCATCACGCAGCTCACCAGCCCCAGCGTTTCGGTGCTGTCGAGCGGCAACGCGCTACCAGCTCCGATTGTGATTAGTTCGCAGTCGGGTGCAGGCGTTCGGCAGATTCCAACCAACGTCATCAGCAATGATTTTCCGGCAGATGGAGACGTGGAATTATCGACGTTTGACCCAACTGAAGACGGACTGGACTTCTACGAGACGCTCGAAGGTATGCGGGTGCAAATCAACAATCCTGTTACAACGGGCTTACGATCGCAGTTTGGTGAACTGTATGTTATAGCCGATGCCGGGGCTGGTGCTACGGGCGTAAATGCACGGGGCGGCATCACCATCAGCGGGGCGAACACAACTGACATTGCCAGTGGCATTACGAATAGCGATTTTAACCCGGAGCGCCTTCAGATTGACGACGTTCTGTACGGCACGGGCAACACCCCCGACGTAAACGTGGGCACGAAACTCAATACGATTATTGGGGTAGTGAACTATGATTTTCAGAGCTACGAAATTCTGCCGAGTGTCGCGCCAACCGTTTCGGCATCGAACGTACCGCTGACGAAGGAAGTCACAACGCTGGCGCCAACACTGAACCAACTGACCATTGCGTCATTCAACGTTGAAAATCTGGCGGGCAATGAACCGCAGGCCAAGTACGATGGGCTGGCAGGGGCGATAAAAAACAATTTGCAATCACCGGATATTATTGCGCTTGAAGAAATTCAGGATAATGACGGTGCCACGAATAGTAGTGATGTGGACGCGACAACGACCCTCAACCGGTTGATTTCGGCCATTACAGCCGCTGGCGGCCCAACCTACCAGTTTCGGCAAATCAATCCGGTCGACGATCAGGATGGTGGGCAGCCGGGTGGCAACATCCGCGTTGGTCTGCTGTTTAATCCGGCACGGGTTCAGTTTGTAGATCGGCCCGGCGGTAGTCCAACGACAAATACGACGGTGAGCGATGTTAGTGGTCAACCACGCGTTTCGGCCAGTCCGGGCCGGATTATAGATACCAACCCCGGTGAAAGCGATAGCTATCCCGGAGACGACTTTACGTCAACCCGGAAGCCGCTTGTTGGTGAGTTCACGTTCAACGGACAACCTGTTTATCTGATCGTCAATCACTTTTCTTCGCGGGGAGGCAGTGGCGCACTTTCGCAACGTTTTCAGCCCCCAATTCAGGAAGAGCAGGGCCGACGTGAGGAGCAGGCCAAAATCGTAAATGCGTTTGTCGATCAGCTACTGGCGGTCAATGCAACGACGAATGTGGTTGTACTGGGTGATTTCAATGAGTTCCAGTTTCTGCCGGCTCTGCAATATCTGAAAGGCAATGTGAATGGCGAAACACCCGTTCTGACTAATCTGATCGAAACACTGCCCGCACAGGAGCGGTACACGTACACGTTCGACGGAAACGCGCAGGCTCTCGATTATATTCTGGCGAGCAATGCCATGACGAGCAAGTTAGATGCGTTCGACGCGGTACATATCAACGCCGAATTTACTGACCAACTAAGCGACCACGATCCAAGTGTGGCGCGCTTCAACTTTCCTGCGGCACCCATGCCAGTACGTTTAGTGTATGTGCGTGGCGAATGGGTATCGGGTGAAGGCTCCGTTTTGACCTGGCAGACATCGTCAGAAATCAATAATGATCACTTCGACATTGAGCGGGGAACGGATGCCAAAAGTTTCGAGAAAATCGGTCAGATAGCGGGCAAAGGCACCAGTTCGGACCGTCAGAACTACCGCTTTGTGGATGCAGATGGCTTGGGTGAATTAACCTACTACCGACTGAAACAGGTTGACGTTGACGGTAGTTTTGCCTACTCTCAAATCGTGGCCGTTCGGCGGGGCGTCGAATCGGTAAACCTGACCCTCTGGCCAAATCCGGCTTCCGAGAAGTTATCCGTGAAAGTAACGGGCGTCGGATCGGTAACTCGGCTGCGTGTTTTCGACATGCAGGGACGGCTGATGAGTGAAAGCCAGCAAACGGATAAAGCCGACGTATCATACCTAAAACCAGGTCAGTACGTACTGGAAGTTCTGAGTGAAAATGGCCAGACGCTGCGTCAGCGGTTTGTCAAACCGTAAGTTTATTTGAATACGTTCTGGAAAAGCAAAAACCGGCTGTATGGCCGGTTTTTGCTTTTCACCAGTAGCTATTACCATCTACCGAATCACTACGTTCATTGTTCGTTTCTGGCCGTTTATGGTCACTTCCAGAAAATACAAGCCGGCTGACAATGGTTGCCCGAATACCAGATTAGCTTCTCCCGGCTGCCGCTCCAATCGTCCGTTTATTGGTTGTCCTGTAGTTGTCAGTAAGCGCACACTCGCATCGTCGGCGTTCCAGAGCCGCAGATGAATCCGGTCGGGGCTTGCCGGGTTTGGGAATACAGCCACTACGGGTTCGCTGGCCGAAATAAACACCGAAACAGGTTTGTAGGTATGACCTGTCCCGTTTAGGTCAATCTGTTTTAGTCGATAATTATTTATGCCGGGTTTGGGGTTCATGTCGGTCAGGCCGTAATATTGCCGCCCGTTGGTGGTGCCTTTAGCCGCCACCTCGCCAACCGTTACGTATTCACTCGCATCGTGGCTACGTTCGACAACGAAACGGTCGGCGTCAAGTTCCGACGTAGTTACCCAGGCCAGTTGAACCCGGTCGCCGTTGGGTTTGGCAGTGAACGAGAGAAGGGTTACGGGAAGAGCACCGCTGATGTCACGCATGAGCATATCGCCAATCTGGACGACCCCGACTCCGTTATTGATTCTGAATTTGAAATCGGAAATCGTCTGTGAAGGCGTTAGTACAGGTTCGTTGTCAAAGACTTTGGTCGCACCGACCCAAATATCGTATGTATCGTTGGGAAGTGGCTCCAGCGATCCTGTCGGCGATATGTAGCCGAAGTTATTGCTACCCGTATTGTTCATCGCAAACGTAATCGTCTGGCGACCTGAGAAAGAAACACTATTATTTCCACCTCCTCCTGATGGCAATGAACGTACCTGGAATTGACCTGAAGTGGTTTCTGATAAATTTAATGCTAAGCGGGCGTATGTTTCGCCAACATCGGGGTTCTGTGGACCAGCACTAAAACCACTTCCTACGTAGAAAATGACAGCACTTGTACCGGTTATGCCTGGGTCATTCGATAGTACCTCAAAACTAAACTGTACGTGTAGCGACGTAGGTAATCCAGCAAAATCAGCAGAGCGCGATATGTAACCCGTCCCGCTATCTGTTGGCCGCGTGAACTGAGCAGCATTATTCGTAATCGTAGCGCTTAACCCGGCAAGACCATTAACCTGCCCCGTATTGGGCGTGCTACTTACATAAGAAGCCGGCGTTCCACCCGACGAGAAATTCTGTTCGAAATATGTCGTTTGTCCGTTCGCCGTCAGACTACTAATGGCAAGAATAGCGTAAATTTTCTTCATGATCGGAGTCGTTGTGTACACGCACACGTTTCGACGCCAATCGATTCAGAAAGTCATTAGTAACTCAATAAACAAATTCACCGACTTCACTTTGTATAGTTACCCGCTTGCCTTCGCGGGCTTCCACGCGCCCAATTATCTGAGCCTCAATGCCAAACGACTGCGCTACGTTAATAACATGCTGAGCATATTCTTCGGACAGGTAGATTTCAAGTCGGTGACCCATGTTGAAAACTTTATACATTTCCTGCCAACTTGTGCCACTTTCAGCCTGAATTAACCGGAACAGGGGCGGGATTGGGAACAGGTTATCTTTAATAATATGCAGATTATCAACGAAATGCAACACTTTGGTTTGCGCGCCCCCCGAGCAATGCACCATCCCGTGAATCTGCGGACGAAGTTCATCCAAAAGAACTTTTGCTACGGGTGCGTACGTCCGTGTAGGCGAGAGAATTAACTGACCTACTGTAAGATCATTTACTGATGTGTCTGTAAGGCGTTTAGAGCCGCTATAAATCAGCGACTTATCAATGGCTGGATCGAAACTTTCGGGGTATTGGTCGGCGAGGTAATGCGCCAGCACATCGTGGCGGGCCGAGGTGAGGCCATTGCTGCCCATGCCGCCATTATACGTCGTCTCGTACGTTGCCTGCCCAAACGAGGCCAGTCCAACCACCACATCCCCCGGCTGAATACGGTCGTTACTAATCACCTCATCACGTCGCATTCGGGCGATGACCGTACTATCGACAATGACAGTACGTACCAGATCGCCAACGTCGGCGGTTTCGCCCCCGGTGCTGTAAATCTCGATACCATGATCGCGCAGCATCTGTAGAACTTCTTCCGTGCCGTTAATGATTTCGGCGATGACCTCACCCGGAATCAGGTTTTTATTACGTCCGATGGTCGACGACAGCAGCATCGGGCCAGTGGCTCCGGCACAAATCAGATCGTCGGTATTCATCACCACTGCGTCCTGCGCGATGCCTTTCCAGACGCTCAAATCGCCGGTTTCGCGCCAGTACAGATACGCCAGTGCCGATTTTGTTCCGGCTCCGTCGGCATGCATGATGGTACAGAAGTCCGGGTCGCCCGCCAGCGTATCGGGTACGATTTTGCAGAACGCTTTCGGGAAAAGACCTTTATCGAGTTGAGCAATAGCGTTGTGAACGTCTTCTTTACTGGCGGAAACTCCGCGCTGGGCATAGCGGTCAGTCATGGGGCAAAGGTAAGGAGGAAAGGGAAGAAAAGGAGGAGAGGGAGGAAAGGGAAACGATGCCACTGTGTAGTTATTTCCCTTTCTTCCCCCTCCTCCTTTCCTCCCTCTCCTCCCCCTAATAGACAATTCCTGCTTCGGCTCGAACGGCGTCTAATAACGCCATCAGATTCAGGCTGTCGTCTAATGACCAAAGCGGGCTTTCGGTTCGGCCTTCGGCCAGACAGTGCATGACGTGCTGAGCTTCGTAGTCGTAGCCATGCGTATTTCGGTAAAACGTAAATGGCGTTGCCGGTTGGTCATCGCGTTTGAGTGTCAGCCCTTTTGTTTCATGAAAGCGGCTGTGAATACGTATCTGACCGGTTTCGCCCTGAATCAATCCAAGACAATCCGTTATGGTCAGCAATGTGCTGTCTAACAAAGCCAATTGTCCATCGGCGTAGGTCAGCACCATACCGCATTGTTCATCAATGCCCGTTGTACCGAAGGTCGCTGATGCTTTTATGGTGGTTGGTTTTCCCAGAATCAGGTAGGCTAAAAACAGCGGATAAATACCAATGTCGAGCAGAGAGCCACCCCCTAACTCTTTATTGAAAAGCCGCTTTTCGGGCAGAAATGGTGCTTTAAAGCCAAAATCAGCCCTTACCGAAACGACTTTTCCGATGGCTCCGGATTTAAGCAGATCGAGAGCGAATTCAATGCCCGGCATGAATCGACTCCAGAGTGCTTCCATCAGAAATACGCCCTTCGTCCGCGCTGTTTCGACCATCTCCCGAACCTGTTCGCTGTTCATGGCAAATGGCTTCTCGCCCAGAACAGGAATGCCGCCATTGAGCAGCATCATTACATGTTCGTGGTGTTTGACGTGCGGAGTTGCTACGTAAACAACATCCAGATCGGGCAGGGTGAGCAGGTCTTCGTAGAAGCCGAACGCATGCGGTACGTTGTATTCTTTGGCAAACTCGTCGGCGCGTTGCTGGTCAGATGAAGCAACGGCGTAGAGTTCTGCATTGGGTAGCGTGAGCAGGTCCTGCGCGAACTTATGGGCAATACGGCCCGGTCCTAAAATTCCCCAGCGAGTCATGGTATAAAGGCTTAGTGAGTAGGTTGGTTATTGGATAAGTT
>JANPJE010000518.1:0-16343 GCA_031425355.1 Spirosoma sp.
CCCGCGAATGGTGGTAATACCGTTTGCCAGATAAAGCGTCAGTACTTCCTTCATCGGCTCGATATCGTCAATCGGGGGCACGTGGGCGTGCATTTCGGCCCAGCCGGGCATCAGGTATTTTCCGGTTGCATCAATCACCAGTGCGTCTTTACCAAACTTCACGCTTCCGGCATTACCCATTGCCGTTATCCGACCGTTCCGAATCACAACCGTCTGGTTGTCAAGAACCCGCTCCCGGTCCATCGGAATGACGTTGACCGAACGAAAAACAATATCGCGCTGGCGATTGCTGACGATTTCCTGCGCAAAAACCGATGTGGTCAACGTGACGAGCAGAATAAGAAACAGGCTTTTCATACGGTAGAGGAGTTTAATTGGGCAGAGCGGTAAATTTATTCAATTTAGCGCGAATATTCGACGGGCCATTGACCGATGTACCGTTGACTAACGATACAATTCATGAAAATCAGAGCGATTATAACCGGAGCCACCGGCATGGTGGGGAAAGGCGTATTGCACGAGTGTTTACAGCATCCCGATGTAGAACAGGTGCTGGTTATCAACCGTAAACCCGGTGGCGTCACACACGATAAATTACGCGAGATTATCCACGTTGACTTTTTCAATCTGGCCCCGATTGAGCGCGAATTGTCAGGCTTCAACGCCTGCTTTTTCTGCTTGGGCGTATCATCCGTTGGCATGAACGAAACCGAGTATCGCCGACTAACGTATGACCTCACACTGAATGCCGCCCAACTGCTGGCAAAACTCAACCCCGATATGACCTTTTGCTACGTATCGGGGGCTGGCACCGACAACACCGAGCAGGGCCGCAGCATGTGGGCACGCGTGAAAGGAGCCACCGAAAACGCGTTACTGCGTCTGCCGTTCAAGAAAGCGTACATGTTTCGCCCCGGATTTATGAAACCGACACCGGGTTTGAAAAACACGAATAAATACTACGCTTATATCAACTGGCTGTATCCCATTGGCCGGGCACTGTATCCTGCCGGGTTTTCCACTCTACAGGAACTGGCCCAGGCCATGATTAAGTCGGTCAGCATTGGTTACGAAAAGTCGATTCTGGAGGTAAAGGATTTTGTAAGGCTGGCAAAAGAGTGATGAATCGAAAATTGTGAGTTGTACCCAGACACGTAGTCGGGCACATTGATTCTAAGTTTTGCTATCTTTGGGTATGAACGAACTCCCTAAAATACCCCTCACCGACGACGATTAACGCAACGTACTATGTCATTGAGCGAAATCAAAAAACGGGTTGAGACACTGGCAAGCGAACGCCTGCGTCGAACCGACGAACTGGTACAAAGGTGCGGGAAAGCCAGCAACAGCAACCTTCAGTAGCGAATGAACTGACCATTCAAAGCCTGGAACACCGTAGGGAAAAGCTGAAGCGTAGCTAAACGTTTATCTGCGATTATTACTTTCTATTCTGTCCCATCCACCATGCCCGAAAACCCCACCCCTGCCCTCGTAAAAACCGCCCAATCCCCGGCCTTAGCCCGCGTCTCCAACCAACTCGCCCTAACGGATAAGCTGCTCACCAAACCCGAAGAGCCGTTTTTGATTCCATATCGGAAGGGCAATAAGTGGGGCTTTTGTGACCGGAATAAGAATATTGTGATTGACTGTGTGTATGATGGAGTTAATTTTTTTTCGGAGGGACTTGCAGCGGTTTACACACCTAAGTGGGAGGGGCAATGGAATACTGTAGGGGGAGGATTTATTGATATTAGAGGTAACCATGTTATTCCACCAATTTATAAAGGAGTAAGTTCATTTTCCGAAGGTTTGGCCGCTGTACAGAAGGAGGGGTTAAGAGGATATGTAAATAAAAACGGGGAAGTTTGTATTCCCCATCAATACATTCAAGCGAAAAATTTTTCAAACGGACTGGCAGTAGTCGGTAAACATAATTGTCACAAAGAATGGTCTTTTCTGCACGGAATAATCGACAAATCTGGTATCGAAGTGGAGCCAATGGTATATGATAGTATCTCTGGTATAACTGGTAAAATAATCCTTGTCAAGTCAAATGACATATACCATTATATACAGAAGAGTAACTTCAGTATTATTTCCAATCAGGATGATATTGAGATGGGATTCAATTTTTTCGAGGGTTTAGCAGCTTTCAGAGTAGATAATAAGTGGGGATTTATTAACGAGACAGGGGACATTACAATTCCGCCAACTTATGACGATCCTGGACTATTCTACTTTGAAGAAATCAAATTCTCGGAAGGGCTATCTGCTGTTTTAAAAAATGACAAATGGGGATTTATAGATGCGCAAGCAAATGTATTGATTCCTTTTCTATATAAGAAAGCTTACGCTTTTTCCGAGGGTCTAGCTCGTGTTAAAAGAAATTCTTGGGGCTTTATTGATAAAAATGGCTACGAGATAATCTCCACGAATCACGATTCTGTACAAGATTTTTCGCATGGCTTAGCAGCCTTCGAGAATAAAGGCAGGTGGGGATTTATGAATCACTTAGGTCAGGTTGTGATAGAACCTAAGTATGGTTCAGTAAGAGAATTTTCAAATGATCTATCGCTTGTTAATGGAGGCATTGAACCTGGAATGCATGGTTATATAGACAAGCGTGGAATTGAATACTGGGAGGAGTAATTATATATGAAGTCCTCACCGCCGACCTGCAAAAGTTAAATTATCCCTAAACCCATGCCCATCCAACCCATCCTCAGCTTAAATCTTCCCCGCATAACGCAAATTCTGAAACAGAATCAGGTGAAGCGGGCGTAGCGTTTGGCTCGGTCTGTACGGAGCGGTTCGGCCCCGATAGCGATATTGATTTGCTAATTGCGTTTGACGATGGCTTAGACCCGGTCACGTATGCCGAGAATTACTTCGCCATTGCCGAGGCCATTAAAGAACCCATTCAATGGGCTCTTGATCTGGTTACCGAACCATCAGCGCAGAATCTGTATTCTATCAAGGTAATGAACTACATAGGAACGCTAATTTATGAAAGCTAAAGCCCAAAATCTACGTATCAAGTCGGGCGTTATCCAGAAATACGTATATTCAGTTCTATAATTCAAAACAACCATGCAATCGCTATTAATCACGCCAAAGGACGGAGCCGAATTAGAATTACTGTCGGCATTGCTGGCTCGTCTCAACATTGCTACGACGGTTATTGCCGAAGAAGATAAAGAAGACATTGGTTTGGGAATTCTGCTCCAGGAAGCTGACCGGAGCCAACACGTCAGCCGCTCGTCTGTTTTCAAGGCACTGGGCAGGGCATGAATACTGTATTCCTCAGTCAATTTGAAAAGGACATCGAGAAAATACGGATGCAATCCGTGAAAGAAGACATAGCCAACGCCATTGAGCAGGTGGAACAGGCAGATGGAATGCCAGCCATTGTGAATCTGAAAAAACTGAAAGGTTTTAAAACAGCCTATCGGATTCGAATTGGTGATTATCGAATTGGCCTGTTCATCAATGGCGATACCATCGAGTTTGCCCGCGTCGTCCATCGTCGTGACATCTACAAATTTTTCCGGTAAGTTTTCCTGTTGTGCAGACCACCGCCCATTTCACTCACATTCACGAAACGATAATTGCCGAGTTGCAAACAGCCCGGCAGAGCGTGTACGTAGCGGTTGCATGGTTCACAGACCGGGCGTTATTCCAAACGCTTTGCGAGCGGGCAGCAGCGGGCGTTACGGTGGAGTTGATGATTACGAACGACGCCATCAATTTTCGCGAGGGTGGTTTGCCATTCGATGCCTTGCGCCAAGCCGGTGGGCGGGTGTATGCCATTGGGTCGGGTGAGGAGAGCGATACACTCATGCACAACAAGTTCTGCGTTATCGACGGACAAACGGTCATTACCGGCTCGTTCAACTGGAGCTATAAAGCGCGGCAGAATCACGAAAATATCACCATTTCGACCGAAGCTGAGCGGTTAGCCAATCAGTTTATGGCTGAGTTTCGGCAACTGCGCGACCGTTACGCACCCGCCCCCGACAAAGCACCACTTGATTTAAGCCAGGTCCTCAAACGGCTCGATCTAATCAAAACACTCATTGCGTTAGACGAACCGGACGACCTCAAACCACACCTCGATAAACTCTCTCAGCAGAACCTAACCGACGAATTAGCGCAGATTGTCAGCCTGTTACGTCGTGGGCACTATGCCAAAGCCGTTACTCAAATTGACCTGTTCGGTAAGCAACATACCACCCTCACAGCTTACGTAGATATTGAACTGAGTGCCTTAAAAATTGAAATCAGGATTCTGGAATTGCAGGTGCAGGCGTTGGAAGCCGAGAAAGCAGATATTGAAAAAACACTCCACGAGTTCAGCATTCAGCACGCGCTCCGGCTCGGTGATTTGATCCTGAAACTCCTCGAACTCCGCCGGGAACAAGCCCTCACCGACGACGAGCGCACCGAAGCCGAACAGGATTACAGGGATTATAACCGGCAATACAGGGAGACTCGTCAGCAATCGCGTTTTGACCTTACCTCTGATGAGCAGCGCGATCTTAAACGAAAATTCCGCAAAGCCGCCCAACTCTGCCATCCCGACGTAGTGGCCGAAGCACTCAAATCGCAGGCTGAACAGCTATTTACCGAACTCAAAGCCGCCAACGACCGCAACGATCTTCAGCGCGTAACAGAGATTCTGGAAACGCTCGAACGGGGGGAAACCTTCGTGTCGCGCTCCGAAACTGTTACGCAAAAAGCATTGCTGAAACACGAGCGAACGCGTTTGCAAACCCTCGCAACAAAACTACAGACCGACGTAGAAGCACTGCACCAGTCAGATACGTATCAGACGATCAGCCAGTTAACAGATTGGGATGCTTACTTCATCGAAAAACGCCATCAGTTGGACGAGCAATTGGAGACGCTGGTGCTTTAATTAAAAATCTCCATAATCGACTTGCACACAGGTCAGTCCGATAGTACGTCGCCACATGTCCACGACCTGCTGGCGGTCGTCCACAACGAACTCGACGTAATAGCGACCCGCGATGTGCTGCGCGAATAATTCGGCTTTGACGATGGCGTCTTTGCGGTTGTCGTTTTTGGGGCGCATGACTAATTCAAAATCGGTGGGGAGCCAGTCGAAATGCGTACAAAGCCAGTCGGTGGTTTCGGGGCGGCAAACGGCGTCGCGACCCGAGAAAAATACGATGGCGTAACCCGACGCCCGCATCGCTTTCACTAAATTGATGATGGGCCACTTTGGCGTATCGACGCCCACGCGGTGCCAGTCGAAGGGGGAGCGGTTACCCATCGCAGCTACCGTTCCGTCGATGTCCACCAAAATACAGCGCGGTAAAGGCGGTCCGGCGCTCCAGGCGTCCTGAATACGTTGAAAAACGTCGGGGCGGGTCAGGGTTTCGGGGCGGAATTTGAAGTTCTTTTTGAGTACCGCTAATTGTTCGGCCTGCTTCCGAATGACGGCCTCCCCCACCGAATCATCGCGGTATTTGTCGCGCTGGATGCACTCACCCACCGGTATGTCGATCAGTTGATAGCTTACATCAACCGCATCAAATTGTTCGTTCAGCAGTTTACGGAATTCGTTGATGTAACTCAGCTTCAGGTTGGTATTGTCGATCAGTACGTGCCAGCCCCGCGCCAGTCCGTCCAGAATTGCCGTTCTCTGCAACTCATTCACTACATTTTCAAGCCGATTCTTCTCGCGTTCAGACCAGGTTTGCCAATACTCCGGCAGGGAAACGGGCAGTAAACTCCGACGCAGATCGTCGCGGTTGACGCGCAGCCAATTGGGATTTTCGGCGCAGAACTGCCGGGCAAAAGTCGATTTGCCGCTTCCGCTCAGGCCCGTTAAAATCATCACTTTTTTCATAACCCGATCCATCAAACCTGATTCTGGCCTTCTCGAAGTGCCAGAATCAGGTTTGTTTTTAGTTCGTGCAGTTCTTTTTCCAGCCCTACCGGATACGTATGCGGATTCACGAACCGCTTCACGCCTGGATGCAGCCCGGCCAACTGCGTTTGTACCCGCGCCCGTATAGAGTGTATATCCGGGCTATCGTAAACCAGCTTACCTTTCCGAAAAACAGGCACTAACAAATCTTCGTGCGGTTGTTCGGCATCGAAGCGACGGCGTTTGGTGAAATCCAGCGGGTCGATCATCGTAGCGGATTTAGTAGCCTGACCGTTCATCGTCTCGGAATCGTAAATCATATCGGCCAGAAAACCGCGCTCATTCCGAAACCGACGTACCTGCTGAATGCCCGGCGTCGATATTTTTATAGCCTGCTCGGACAGTTTCATTTTATATTCCCACCGACCCGATTTCTCGTCCCAGAGCGCAGCCAGTTTGTAAACGCCACCAAGAGCGGGCTGGTCGAACGCCGTAACGAGTTTAGTACCCACACCCCAAACATTTATTTTGGCTCCCTGCTGCCGCAAACTGTTGATAATTGTTTCGTCGAGGTCATTGCTGGCAACAATGGTCGTATCCTGAAAACCGGCTTCGTCCAACAGTTTTCGGGCTTCGATGCTCAGGTAAGCCAGGTCGCCGGAGTCGAGCCGGATACCCGCCAGTTTGTGTCCGCGCTGCACTAATTTTCGTCCGGTTTCGATGGCGTGCCGAACGCCTTGCACGGTATCGTACGTATCGACAAGCAGCGTTACGTTGTTGGGTAACGCATCGGCGTAGGCGTCAAATGCCTGCTGCTCATCATCGAACGACATAACCCAACTGTGGGCGTGAGTGCCCCGAACGGGAATATCGTACAGTTTACCGGCCAGTACGTTCGAGGTAGCATCGCAACCGCCAATGTAGGCTGCGCGGCTGGCCGTCATGCCCCCATCGACGCCCTGCGCCCGACGTAATCCGAACTCCAGCAACGTATCGTTTTCAACCACTAACCGCAACCGGGCGGCTTTTGTGGCAATCAATGACTCAAAATTGACGAGGTTCAGCAGGGGTGTTTCGAGAAGCTGACACTGCAAAATTGGCCCGCGTACCCGAACCAATGGATCGTTCGGGAAAACCACTGTTCCTTCAGGAATAGCTTCCACATCGCAGGTGAGTTTGAGGTTGGCGAGGTAATCCAGAAAGGCGTCTTCAAAAAGCGGTTGTCCGTCGTTGCCGGTCAGCGTACCGAGATACCGCAGGTCTTTTTTCGAGAAGCTAAAGTTCTCAATGTAGCCGATTACGTGGGCCAGCCCGCAGGCAATGGTAAAGCCCCCGTTAAATGGATTTTTGCGGAAATATAAATTAAAGACAGACTCCTTTTCGGCTGTCTTTGTTTTCCAGTACCCATAAGCCATTGTTAGCTGATACAAGTCCGTGAGCAGACTCAGCGATGTGTCGTAAAGCTTGTTTGTCATACGTCGCGAAGGTAGTATTCAGAGACTTTACAGAAAATTCATGTTGATAAAAACATTTTTTAATTAATTTGGCTCAATAATTGTGAGGGCCAGTTTTGCCAAATGCTTATTCCGCAACCTAACTGCCTAATCTATAGCTTGTAGCACTACTCATGCAGAAATTAAGCCTTTCCCAATCGCTCCAGCAAAAGCTGTCTCCGCAGCAGATCCAGTTCATTAAACTGCTTCAGATTCCGACTGCCGAACTGGACACGCGCATTGAAGAGGAACTGGAAATAAATCCGGCTTTGGAGGAGGGCATGGACGAGGAATATGACCAGAAAGACGAGGACTCGTTCGATGAAACCGACGATTATAAAGAGCGCGACGACGACCTCGACATAGACAGTTATATTCAGGACGAAGACTACGCGGGCTATAAAATGCAGGGCGATGGCAATTACGCCGAAGAAGACCGCGACATGCCGCTCGCTACGGGTTCCAGCCTGACTGATTCGCTACTACAGCAGTTTGGTTATATGCAACTCACTGAGGAACAGCGAACTGTGGGCCTGCAACTGATTGGCAGCATTGAATCCGATGGGTATATTCGACGGTCGATACAGGCCATTGTCAACGATCTGGCGTTTTCGCAAAATGTGTTCACCGATTCGGATGAAGTAGAAGACGTACTGCAAAAAATTCAGTCGTTCGACCCGGCAGGAATCGGTGCCCGAACCCTGCCCGAATGTCTGATACTGCAACTCAAGCGCAAAGACCAGTCGGACCCATATATTGTACTCGCGATTCGGATTATCGAGGAGTTCTTCGACGAATTTTCCAAAAAACACTACGATAAAATTCAGCGTCGGCTCAATATCAGCGATGAGTCGCTCAAGAGGGTCATCGACATCATTATTCACCTTAATCCTAAACCCGGCTCGATGGAGGGCGAGTCGGGGAATGTGCAATACCTGATTCCCGACTTTCTATTATCGAATGGCAACGGCAAACTCGAACTGACGCTGAACTCCAAAAATGCGCCGGAGTTACGGATCAGCCGTTCGTTTGCCGACATGCTCGATACGTATGACAAGAGCAAAAAACAAAACAAAGGCCTGAAAGAAACCGTCTCGTTTGTGAAGCAGAAGTTAGACGCGGCCAAGTGGTTTATCGACGCCATCAAGCAACGCCAGCAAACGCTGCTCCGAACGATGAACGCCATTGTACGATACCAGTATGATTTTTTCCTGACCGGCGACGAATCCCGACTGCGCCCCATGATTCTGAAGGACATTGCCACAATGATCGACATGGACGTTTCGACGGTATCGCGGGTGGCGAACAGCAAGGCCGTGCAAACCGAATTCGGGATTTATCCACTCAAATATTTCTTCTCGGAAGGCATCTCAACCGATAACGGCGAGGATGTGAGCAGCCGCGAAGTGAAGAATATTTTAAAAGATCTGATTGACGCAGAACCCAAACTACACCCGCTCTCGGACGATAAGCTTGAGAAAATCCTGAACGACCGGGGCTACAACATTGCCCGCCGGACAGTTGCCAAATATCGCGAACAGCTCAACATTCCGGTGGCACGGCTCAGGAAACAATTGTAAGAACTATGACTGACAGCGCATCAGATCAGTAGATTAAATTTGCAGAGCAATAGGTTAATCAGCCAGCAATTCATTATTTATCATCGCACCGGCGACCCGGTCATAATTCATCATTCATAATTGACTACGTCTTTTGCCCGTTTCCTGTCGGTCGTTTTTCACCCGTTACTGATGCCGACGCTATTATTCGCCCTTTTGCTGTTTTTGGTGCCCTCGGCGTTGGGTTTGGATGTGTATCCGCCATCCCTGCGACTTAGTTTACTGGTTCTGATTTTTGTTGGTACGTTTATGGTGCCCGCCGTGCTGATTTACTATCTCTACCGCAGCGGATACGTTCAGAATCTTCACCTTACAGAGCTATCGGACAGGCGTTTACCCTATTTTCTAACCTCATTAATTTACATCGGCGTAGCGTATTTGTTCTCTTTTCGGATGCAGGTTGTTTCAACCCTCGCGCCCGAAATTGGTCTCCTGATTGCCAGCATTGCCGTTTCTATTCTGCTCGTTGGCGTCATTAGTCTAACGTGGCAAATTAGCGCACATGGCGTTGGCATTGGGGGCGTAGTGGGTGTCATTTCCAGTATGCTTATCCGGTTTAGCCTGACGGACTTGTTCATCCCGCTACTGATACTGGTGCTGTTAACGGGTTTTGTGGCCAGTGCACGGCTCAAGCTCAACGCCCATACGACGGCCCAAATCGGGGCTGGCCTTGTGCTGGGTCTCGGCGTAAGCGTGCTGACCGTATTCTGGCTGGTTTGATTTTTCAACTACCCTTTTCTATGTACGAAAATCTCCTTTACGACGTAACGAATGCCATCTGCCGCATCACCCTCAATCGTCCGCAGGTGTACAATGCGCTAAGTCCCGGCCTGATTCGCGACATTACAGCCGCTGTCGAAGCCGCCGGTGCCGATGAACAGGTACGCGTAGTGGTCATTACCGGCGCGGGTGACAAAGCGTTCTCGTCGGGTGCCGATTTGAAAGAGGGGTTCGCCAACGCAGCCGCGTCGGGCGGGCAACTGGCCCTCGGCGATTCACTGCGGACAACGTATCACCCCATGATTCGGGCTATGCGCAACCTGCCCAAACCCATTATCGGACGAATCAACGGTGTCGCTGCCGGAGCGGGTTGTTCCCTCGCCCTCGCCTGCGATGTGGTCATCTGCGCCGACGACGCGTATTTCAGTCAGATATTCGTGAGCATTGGCCTCATGCCCGACGCGGGCTCGACGTTCTTTCTACCCCGACTTATCGGCCCGCAGCGAGCCTTCGATCTGTGCAGCACCGGTCGGCGGGTGTTTGGTCTAGAAGCGGCCCAAATTGGCCTTGTGAGCCGGTCGGTTCCAATGGCTGATCTGGACGCTGCCGTTGACGAAGTGATTGCGTATTATGCAGCCGCTCCGACCCGCGCCATCGGTGCCATGAAAAAAGTATTGAACCAATCACTCTATTCAGACCTCGACAGCCAACTCGATCAAGAAGCTGATAATCAGGAGGAGTTGGGTGGCTCAGCCGATGCGTTGGAAGGCATCGGGGCTTTCCTGATGAAGCGCAAAGCAAATTTTTCGGGGAAATAGGTTGACAAACGTGCATTTTCTCCCTACTTTTGCACTCCCAATCAACGGGAAATGCATTCGTATCGTGCAGTTCATTAACGATAGGGAGTTACAGTACGATTTGGACCCGTAGCTCAACTGGATAGAGCACCTCACTACGGATGAGGAGGTTTGGGGTTCGAATCCCTACGGGTTCACTTGACAATCAGCCATTTACGAGCTAATCCTTGTAAATGGCTTTTTTGTTTTCATACAATTTGCCGAATAGAATTACATCAAGAGTAGGGCCTATTTATGCGTGAGTTCAAACGCAGTTGACATAGTGAATGAAGAGAGTCGCTGCTCATAATCAGGCGAGGTACGGCAGTAACCCAAAGTAAAATGAAGTTTTCCAACGAACGACGTACCATCAAAAAGCCCTGACGACTGTCGTCAGGGCTTTTTAAGTCGGGAAGAGAATCCTATTTAGCTGGCCAGAAAATTAACCGCCTGCTTCAGTGTGCGCTCGTTACCGGTTTCGGGATCATTATACGACCGCTCCCCTACTTCAATATCAACCTGCTTGCCAATGAGTTGCTTGGTATCGAGGTCTTTGCCTTCTATTACGTCAATACCCGCCATCTCAAACAAGCCGACAATTGCGGGCATTCCCGCCGGCGACTGGTAGAATCGATGCGATACGTACCCGTCCTCATTCTCGAACCGAGCCGCAAAAAATGGAATTCCTTTGTATTCACTCGTCCCCTCGTCGATGTGCGTAATCGTTACGTTGTGCTGACCATCGGCCAACAAGGTCTTATCCTGTCCTTGCTCTACTGCGATTTTCATACCGTTGATTTTATGTTTTATTTATATCATAAACACGGTGCAAATCTGTTTGTTTGAACATTTTAGGGGTAATTTTCTTTGTAGAGCAGACGATCTGGGTTAAGAATACCTGTAAAAGAAATTTATTAGATTTTACTTATATTATATCAAGGGGTTGCCTGTCCAAACCAAACGGCCATTTCGTTCGCTCCCCGGTGTGACCAGACGTAATATGGAATGAGTGTCAATGGATTAGCCGCATTCGGATTGGTGAGCGACACGATACCACCCAATTTTTCGGGCTGTATTACGGGCCGAAACGCGGTTCCGGCGGGTATGGTAAGCGACAACGCCTTGCCCCCATTATCGACACCTTCGGCACAATAGACAATCGGGCCCCGCTCGATGGCCACTTTACCAATATCGTCGGCAACCTGTTTGTTCGCCTTTACTTCCCGCACCGGCATGTCCATGGTTAATTCGACGCGGTCGCCGGGGAGCCAGTTTCGGCGGATGCTGGCATACCCGTTTTGGGTTGTGTAGCGCACCACCCGACCATTGACGCGAAGTTGGGGCGCGTTGGCTTTTGCATCAACGTACTGATATAACTGGCCGGGCATGGGTTTGCCCGATGACCAGCCCGGCAGACGTACCAACAGCGTAAACGGCTGCGGTTTCGCCGGGCGAACCGTCAGGTTAATTTTTCCATCCCAGGGGTAATTGGTCTGTTGCTGAAGATTTACCGTATTGCCGCCAACCGTCAGTTTCGCCTGATTGGTTAAAAACAGATTTACGTACAGCGTATCGGATTTCGTCGCATACACGTAGCCTGGTAGCGAAGGCAAAAATCGCACAACGTTCGTTGGGCAGCACGACGTACCAAACCAGGGCGCGCGGGTGGCAGCCTGCCCCACGTTGAACTTGCGCTTCCCGTCGGATGCCAGCGGATTCACGTAGAAAAACTGATCGCCTTGGAGCGAGACGCCCGCCAGAAAGCCATTGTACAGTACCCGCTCAAAAACGTCCATGTATTTCGAGTCGCCGGTGAGCAAAAACATCCGGTGATTCCAGAGCATATTGGCAACGGCCGCGCAGGTTTCGGCATACGCTACGTCATTCGGTAGCTCATAAGCCTCCCCAAAAGCCTCCCCGTGTCCGCGCGCTCCCAAACCACCCGTCAGGTATTGTTTATGCTCAACTACGTCGTTCCAGATCGCCAGCAGTGCGTCTAAATACGCTTTATCGTGCTGGATTGCGGCAATATCGGTCATGGCCGCGTACATGTAACCTGCCCGGACGGAGTGCCCAACGGCCTTTTTTTGCTGCGTGACCGGCAAATGATCCTGCAAATAACTCGCCCCCTGACCCGATTGAGCCGGATCAGGAAACAGCGTTCGTTTGTCGGCGCGGCCCCGCATGTCAAGCAGGAATCGGGCGAAATCCAGATACCGTTTGTCGTTCGTGACACGGTAAAGTTTGACCAGGCCAATCTCGATTTCCTGATGCCCCGGCACCACAACCAATTTATCGGGGCCGATGGTACGGATCAGGAAATCAGCGTTTTTCAGAGCTACGGTCAGGAATGTTCGTTTGCCCGTAGCCAGAAAATGCGCCACAGCGGCTTCATACATGTGCCCAACATTGTACAGTTCATGGCTGCCTGCTACGTAGGAAAAGCGCGTTGAACCCGCCTGCTTGTCTTTGCGGGCAGTGCTGTCTTTCAGGATGGTTCGGATGGTGTACAGATAGCCATCCGGCTCCTGAGCGGCCGCAAACAGGGTAATCAGGCTGTCTAAATACCGGTCTAATTTGGCGTCATAGTGCGTTTGTAGTGAATACGATGCCCCTTCAACCACCTTAAATACGTCTGAATCGTCATACCGCAACCCCTTGAACGTACCGGTTGCCAATCCGCCTGCCACAGCAAAATTGCTGATACGTCCCGTTTCTTCGCATTTTTTGAAATCGAACGGAATGGTGACGGTCCGGTTGGTTGCGAGCCGGGGTTGCCAGAAGCCGCCGTCGATGGTAACGCCGGTAAAGGGAACCGGAATAATAGGGTAATCCTGAGCTAAAACAGGGAATGAGAGTAAGCAGCAAACGAGCGCGTAGGCTATGATTCTGAACATACAAAGAATAGTTGCTAAAAATAATCCCTACGTTTTCCGCTTCTTTTTTCGGGCCGATGGAAACAGTACGTTGTTGAGAATCAGGCGGTAACCGGGCGAATGCGGGTGCAAATTTAGATCGGTGGGGTTCCGGAAGCCGCCCCCGCCCCGGATGCCTTCTGGATCGTGCCCGCCGTAGAAAGTCCACTGGCCCCGGCCCATTTCGCCGTAGAGGTAGCGGTCGGAGGTTTTGCCCTCGCCCATAACCAGGCTGCTCGCTTTAACGGCTCCCTTGCGAAAAGCGGTCGTCTGCCCGAAAAATTCTTTAATGATGGATTCGTGGTTCTGGGTGAGCATGGCCGGAATAACGTCCCACTTGGCCGAGAAATTGAATAACTCGAAGAAGCCGCCCGGCTGATCGTAACCTCGCCCGCCGGATGAATTGATGTCGGAGAATGTCGAGAATCCCCGGTAGCCGTTGTCGCCTTCGAGGGTGAAATTGCCGAATGCGAAGGTTTTGCTGAAGTCGAGTTTTTCCTGTGCGTCGGAGTCGGTGCCGTCGCCGTCGTAGCTGCTGCCCACAATATCGAGGCCCTCGGCGGCTAACGCAATATCGAGCGTTTCGGCAGCCGAACACATCGCGAATAAATAACCGCCACCCGAACAAAATGCCTTGATACCTTTGGCGACGGCAAGTTTCATCTGCGACACTTTCGAGTAGCCGTATTTTTTGGCAATATCTTCCTGCGCTTTGATGTCGGCTAATGATTGCCGATGAATATTTCGACCATACTGCCCCGTGAAATCCTCGTGGTGCAGGTGAAGCCAGTCGTATTTGGGGAGATCGCCTTTCAGCACTTCGTCATCATAAACGACTTCATACGGAATTTCGGCGTAGGTCAGTACCAGCAGCACGGCGTCGGTATTTTCGAACTCGGCGGGGCTAACTTTTATGGGTGAATAAACGATTATTTTGGCCGCTTTTAAAAGCGTCACTACGTTCATATTCAGATCAGGATCAGCGAGTTGCTGGCGAATAGACGCGGCTTTTGCATCCGAAATCGTTTCAAACGAAACGCCCCGAACCCGGCATTCGGTTTCGATGGCAGCGGTTTGTTTCATCAGAAAACTACCACCCCGATAGTTCAGAAGCCAGTCAACTTCCTGGTCGTCTTTCAGCACTTTGTAAGCAATGCCATACGCTTTAAGGTGGTTCGACTGCTGGTTGTCCATCGGAATCAGGACGGAATTAGCAAGGCTCATCGTCGCCTGGCCGATCGTCAGCAACGATAAAAACAGAAAAATAAGGAGCTGTTTCATAGAGTGCGTATTTTTGACTCAACGTGTTCTTCGTTTGTGGTTTGTTGTTCGCTGGCGCGGGATTGGCAACTGTACCAGTGAGTTATAGCACCGGAGACTCGTCGCACGTAATTGACAACAAACCGCAAACTCTTATCAACGACTTGTCTATGGTCTGGAACTCTTCAAAAATCACCCGTTACGGTACTACGTTACTCTTTTTTTCACTACTTGCTATGTCGTGCAGCCGTTCTGTGTCAACCAATCCGCCAATCGTTGAAACGGGCGTATCGCAAACACTGGCGAAAGCCCGGAAACAAACCATCGGCGGGCTGGCTTATTTTTTAAATTTCGACATTCCTGCGCAGAAAAACCAGCCCATTCCAGCCACGGAAACGATTGAGTTTTCCTGGACAAAAAACAAGGCTCCGCTTCAACTCGACTTTAAAGAAGAACGCACTCATATCCAGAATGTTTCAGTCAACGGAGCAGCTATTCCTATCGTATTTGAGAGCGAGCACTTGCTGATTTCTACTGCTTTTCTGAAGCCGGGAAAGAACATACTTTCTATCCGGTTCATCGCGGGTAATCTGTCGCTGAACCGCAACGATGACTACCTCTACACACTCCTCGTTCCCGACCGCGCCCGAACGGTATTTCCCTGCTTCGACCAGCCCGATTTAAAAGCTACGTTTCAGCTTTCGCTAACAATTCCGGCCCATTGGCAAGCCATGACCAATGCATCCAGTCGGGATTCTGCCGTTGTTGCTGATCGAAAAACAATCAATTTTCATCCGTCCGACACGATTCCGACGTACTTGTTCTCGTTTGTTGCGGGTCGGTTCACGCCCGTATCACGCACGGTCAACAATCGCCCGATGACGCTCCTTCACCGCGAAACCGACAGCACAAAAATCAGATTGAGTACGGACCTGCTCTTCACGCTCCATGCCGATGCGCTGACGTTTCTGGAGGATTTCACACAGATTTCGTACCCGTTCAAAAAGTTTGATTTCGTAGCCGTTCCCGATTTTCAGTATGGCGGAATGGAACATGCCGGAGCTATTGACTACCGGTCGTCGGCCCTGTTTTTAGACAACGGTGCTACCCGCGATCAGCGACTTTCCCGCGCTCACGTGATTGCCCACGAAACGGCGCATATGTGGTTCGGCGATTTAGTGACGATGCGTTGGTTCGATGATGTGTGGCTGAAAGAAGTGTTCGCCAATTTCGTGGCCGATAAAATCATGGAAGTGTCGACCGCCGACGCCAACTACGACCTCCAATTTATAGTCGATCATTTCCCGGCAGCTTACGCCGTCGACCGTACCGAGGGAGCCAATCCCATTGGGCAGCCGCTGGCGAATTTGCAGGAAGCCGGTTCACTTTATGGCGGCATTATCTACCATAAAGCGCCAATTATGATGCGGCAGTTGGAGCAGCTCATGGGCAAAACCGCACTACGCGACGGACTTCGGGAATACCTGAAAAAATACGCGTTTGGTAATGCAACCTGGGCCGACCTGATTGCCATTCTGGATGCCCGAACCCCCACCGACCTCGCGGCTTGGAATCATGTTTGGGTTTCCGAAACCGGACGACCC
>JANPJE010000519.1:0-4181 GCA_031425355.1 Spirosoma sp.
AAATCACAAAAATCCCGGTTATTTTTTAGGTACGTAAATTACTTTCTTCGTTTCAAAAAAAGGCTCGTCAAAATAATCGGAGAGGTCATAGACCCGGTAGCGGTCGGTTACTTCGGCCAGTTCTTCGGCAAGGTCGCCCCCTTTCAGATACAAAACACCATTGGGCCGGTCGTTGTTGCCAGCCTTCACGATTTTGTAGCGCATCCAGCCCAGAAATGGCTTCAAACGCGTGACGGCGCGGCTTACCACAAAGTCATACGTCGTATTTAGTTGCTCAACGCGGGCCTGTTCGGCTTTTACGTTCGTTAGCCCCAGCGCGTCGGACACTTCCTGCACAACCTTGATTTTCTTACCGACGCTATCGACCAAGTGAAAATCAGCCAGCGGGTACAGAATAGCCAGCGGAATACCCGGAAAGCCCCCGCCCGTTCCTACATCCAGTATTTCGGTGCCGGGTTTGAACTGTACGATCTTGGCAATCCCGAGCGAATGCAGAATATGTTTCTCATACAGCGAGTCGATGTCCTGCCGCGAAATTACATTGATTTTCGCGTTCCAGTCGCGGTATAATTCATCCAAAGCGGCAAACTGCTCTTTCTGCTGAGCCGTTAGTTTTGGAAAATATTTGAGGATCAGGTCGACGTTCATTGTAGTAGCCTGGACGGCCACGTCCGGGTAAAGCGAAGTTCATTTACTCCCGGACGTGGCCATCCAGGCTACTACTACTTAACGCCAGTAAAGCCGCTTTTTACGCCGGGAGAACCCTGTTTTCAGGCCCGCCAACCCATAGTAGGAAGCGAGCAGTACGTCCATATACGGGATCACCGCCCAGTGAACCGTGTGCGCCAACCGGTAACTGATCCGCCCGACGATGCCCCAAAAAGCGAGTACCCGAATACCAAAAGCAGCCGTTCCGGCCTGCAAAAGTAGCCATTCGTCGGCGGTAAACGAGCGGGGTTGTGCTTCATAGAACAAAACAACCAGCCCAACGACCAAAGCCAATACCCAGCTCAGCACGTGCGAACCCATGAGCAACCCAAGCCGGACTTTATTGCCCGATTTATAGTATTTCCCTACGTTCAGGTGCCGCCGTTTCTGGATTCGCCAGTCGGGCCAGGTTTCTTTCGGTTTCGACCACATAAACGCATCGGGGTCGAGGCAAACGGCTGTGTTTCGGCCCGTTGCGACTTCGTTTATAAACAAGTCATCATCGCCACCCACCACATTTTTATGGGTGTAGAATCCTTTGTTATCGAAGAACGTACTGGTTCGATAGGCCAGATTTCGCCCGACACCCATATACGGCCGACCCGCCAACGCCAGCGAGAAATACTGAACCGCCGTAAACAGCGTTTCGGACCGGATGAGCAGATTCAGAAAACCCGGCCTGTGCTCGTAGGGAGAGAATCCCAGCGAAATGGCTTTCGCTGAGTTAGCGAGTGGGGCTACCATACTGGCCAGCCAGTTGATTGAGGCTGGGCGGCAGTCGGCATCAGTGAGAAGCACGACCGGGTACTTCGCTTTTTTGAGGGCAATGGTCAGCGCATATTTTTTGGGCGTTACGTGTTCGTACTCGTCGTCAATGCGGATAAATCGAACGTGGTTTAAATGAGCAATGTCATTTTCCAGAAAAAGACCAGTGCCGTCGGTTGAGCGGTCGTCCATCACTAAAACCTCAAATTCGGGGTAGTTCTGATCGTTCAGTAACGGCAGCAAATCAGTCAGGTTTTCCAGTTCGTTGCGCGCGCAAACCACAACCGTCACGCCGGTGGGGTTGGTTTCACCTGCTCGGGGCTGGCGGTAAAAAGCCGTTCGGGAAAAGACAAAAAGAATGTAAATAAGCTGAATGCCGACCATAAACAGCCAGGTTATCAGCAGGACAGTAATCACAAACGGGAGACGGTTACTCGCTAATGCGTTGACTTTGAACGAAGGTGCAAAGATAGGGGGAAAAGGGAGGAAGGAGGAAAGGGAGGAGGGGGAGGAAAGGAAAAAAAGAAAGGCACATGAATACGTTCCTTTTCTACTTTACTCCTCCCTTCCCTCCCCCTCCTCCCTTTCCTCCTTCTTCCCTATCTTTGCCGTATGACATTTTCGATTACTGCCCATGATCCGCAGTCGAAGGCCCGAACCGGTACGCTGACAACCGATCATGGCGTTATTCAAACGCCCATTTTCATGCCCGTCGGCACGGCAGGGACCGTAAAAGCCGTTCACCAGCGCGAACTCGAAACCGATATCAACGCCGAAATTATTCTGGGCAATACGTACCATCTTTACCTGCGGCCGGGTCTTGACGTCATGCGTCAGGCCGGAGGATTACATGGCTTCAACGGCTGGAAACGCCCGATTTTGACCGATTCAGGCGGGTATCAGGTCTACTCATTGTCAAATACCCGCAAGATTAAGGAAGAAGGCGTTACGTTTACGTCGCACATCGACGGCTCGAAACACATGTTTTCGCCCGAAGGGGTCATGGATATTCAGCGGACCATCGGTGCCGATATTATTATGGCCTTCGACGAGTGTACGCCCTACCCCTGCGAGTACGAATACGCCCGAAAATCAATGGAGATGACCCACCGCTGGCTCGACCGTTGCATCGACCGGTTCGACGCGACAGAGGGTCATTATGGTTACCGGCAAACGCTGTTTCCTATCGTTCAGGGCAGTACGTACCCGGATTTGCGCCGTCAGTCAGCGGAAGTAATTGCCTCGAAAGAGCGCGAAGGGAACGCCATTGGTGGGCTGGCCGTGGGCGAACCGGCGGAGGAAATGTACGCCATGCTCGAATTGGTCAACGACATTTTGCCTGCCAATAAACCCCGCTACCTGATGGGCGTTGGCACACCGGCGAATATTCTGGAAGCGATTGCATTAGGCGTCGATATGTTCGATTGCGTAATGCCCACCCGCAACGCCCGACATGGGCTTCTGTTCACGACGGAAGGTATTATGAACATCAAAAACGAGAAATGGAGCCGCGATTTCAGCCCAATCGACGCGGGTTTGGGTGGCTATGCCAGTACGTTTTATTCGAAAGCGTACTTGTGCCACTTGATTAAATCCCAAGAATTACTCGGCGGTCAGATTGCCAGTTTGCACAACCTGACGTTTTATTTGTGGCTCGTTCGGCAGGCGCGGATGCACATTGAAGCCGGTACGTTCGTGTCGTGGAAGGCCGAAATGGTCGTGCGACTCATGCAGCGAATGTAATTAGCGATTTGTAAAACGTCACGCAGAAAGTCTCCTGATAAATTCATTAGGAGACTTTTTCTGTTTTTCAGCGTCATACAGCCATTCGTCAGCCCGCTACAGTGTAAACCACCTGTCTATCTTGTCTTTACATGGCCATACCCGATGATACAACCTTACCGTTATCGGCAACAAGCGGGCTTTCTTTATCGACCCGTTTTGTTGTGCGGGCGATCTGGCAGGAGCGGTTTATCGTCGGAATTACGACCGCTTTATTCATAGGAATTGGGTTGCTTTTCGCTTTTTTGCTCACACCAGAATTTCGGTCGGAGGCCCGAATTATGCCCGAAATGACGAATGGGTCGGGCAACATTCTCAAACGATTAGCGTCGGTGGCGGGATTCGCCGGTATCGACTTGCCGGATGCCGAAGATATGGACGCCGTTCGCCCAGACCTGTACCCCAACGTATTGCAGAGCACACCATTCATTCTTCACTTAATCGAGCAGCCCGTTACAACGACGGATGGACAAACCAAAACAGTCGGTCAGTTTCTGCTTCCCGATACAACGCGCTGGTCACTGAAACGCCTGCTGTCTTTTGGCAAACTGACCGACATGAATTCATTGCCCGCTCTATCAAAAGGCACGGTACGGCTGTCGATGAAGCAACAGGAGTTAGCCGAAGAGATTGAGGAGCGTGTCAGTGCCCGATTCGACACCCGTTCGGGTATTATTACCCTGCGGGCTACCATGCCCGATGCCAATGCAGCCGCTACCGTTACGCAGCTTTCGATGAATTACCTGATGCAGTACGTAACGAGTTACCGCACCGAAAAAGCACGGCAGGATTTACAGTTTTATAGTCGGCAACTGGCCGAAGCGCACAAACGGTTTCAGACGGCGCAGTTCAACGTTTTTCAATACAACGACCGCCACAAAAACATTGTGCTGATGGCTACCACGATGGACAGGCAGCGCATGGAA
>JANPJE010000520.1:0-7592 GCA_031425355.1 Spirosoma sp.
CAGAAGGAGCGACCGTAATAGATTTGCTGGCGATGTACCCTCATTTGCAGGAAGCTGATGTAATGGCTTCCTTAATGTATGCATCTGATGTTCTGGCAAATGAGGAAGTAATTATGTTAAATGCAGCATGATTATTGCCGACGAAAACATTGACCATAGCCTGATCTTATCTATTCGCGAACTGGGAATTGAGGTATATTCTGTGTATGAATCCAATCGTGGTATTCGTGATGAGACGGTGATCGAATCATCGCGCAATCCGCCCCGCAATATTTTGACGGAAGATAAGGATTTTGGCGAATGGGTATTTGCTCATAACGTTAAAGGTATTAGCGTTTTGTTTCTGCGGTATCACTTTAAGGAGACAGAAGCTATGCGCCATATCCTGACCAAATTAATAACTGAGCGATTAACCGATTTAGTAGGCTGTTTTACGACTGTTACGGTTCAAAAAATTAGAACCCGGCGAATTGACTGAGGAGCGGATTCCAAAGTGGTGTAGAGAAGTTTGTTTTGCAGCCTTAAGCCTTTACCTTTGCCCTATGAGATTACCCACAAATAACTATCGGCATCATCACTCTGGGCGGTAACGCAGCAGAACGAGATGCGCGTGTTTGTGAGTTTGGAGCGACAATTCTGATTTCCACAATATACAAAGCCCGGTTCTGCCAAGAAACCGGGCTTTTGCTTTATGAAAACCGTCATTATCAAATACAACGCGGGCAATGTCCAGTCGGTTATGTACGCGTTGGAGCGGTTGGGTGCGCCGTACCTGCTTACCGACGATGAGGCCGAAATCCGTTCCGCCGATAAAGTCATTTTTCCCGGCGTTGGCGAGGCAAGTACCGCTATGGCTTACCTGCGCGAACGTGGATTGGACAAGCTGATTCCCTCGTTGACTCAGCCCGTTTTGGGAACCTGCGTCGGGATGCAGCTTATGTGCCGATATTCGGAAGAGAACGACACAACCTGCATGGGCATTTTCGATATTGACGTTCGACGTTTTCCAAAGCAATCTGACTTTAAAGTGCCGCATACGGGCTGGAATAATATCCATACGTTACGTGGTCCTCTAACGAACGGCCTGGCCGAAAATGCTTACGTCTATTTCGTGCATAGTTATGCCGCCGACGTTTGCGCTGAAACAACCGCCATTTGCGACTACATCCAGCCATTTAGTGCGATGTTACACCGCGACAATTTCTATGCAGCCCAATTTCATACGGAAATCAGCGGGGATATCGGGCAACGTATTCTGGAGAATTTTTTGAAACTATAATTTAACACGGAGAGCATGGAGTTAAATACAGAGAACACAGATTCTTTGTGCGCTCCGTGAATCCTCCGTTTACTCTGTGTTTAGAAAATGCATATAATACCCGCAATCGACCTCATCGACGGCAAGGCCGTTCGGCTTACCCAGGGCGATTATAACCAGAAAAAAGAGTACAACGCACGACCACTGGAAGTAGCTCAGCAGTTTGAAGGGGCCGGTCTGACGCGATTACACCTTGTAGACCTCGACGGGGCTAAAGAAAAACGTGTCATCAACTGGAAAGTGCTTGAACTGATCGCGTCGAAAACCACACTCCACGTTGATTTTGGCGGGGGCGTTCAGTCCGACGACGATTTGCGGATGGTGTTCGAGTGCGGAGCCAAACAGGTTACGGGGGGAAGTATTGCCGTTAAACAGCCCGACGTTCTGGAACGGTGGCTTTCGCAATACGGTTCGGAGAAAATCATTCTGGGTGCCGACGCCAAAAACGAAAAAATAGCGGTAAATGGCTGGGAAGAAGGCACCGATGTCTGGATCTATGACTTTGTAGAAAAGTGGACCGAAAAAGGTATTCAGTACGTCATCAGCACCGACGTAGCGAAGGATGGTTTGTTGCAAGGACCCTCATTTGATCTGTATCGCAACTTGCAGGATCAATTTCCTAACCTGAACGTAATTGCCAGCGGGGGCGTCAGTGATATGTCCGACATTGAAATGCTGGCCGACATGGATATTTACGGCGTTATTGTTGGCAAGGCGATTTATGAAGGACGAGTGACACTGAAAGAATTACAACTGTTTAATGCGTGATGAACAGCGAGTACACAATCAGCATGAACAAGGCCAAACTTGACATTCCATTGATTCACCGGTTTCTGAGTCAGGAGTCATATTGGGCGAAAAACATTCCACTCGACATTGTTGAGCGGTCAATCGAAAACTCGTTGTGCTTTGGCGTTTATCATCAGGATAAACAGGTGGGATTTGCGCGGGTCATCACCGATCAGGCTACGTTTGCCTACCTGTCTGATGTGTTTGTGGTAGCTGAACACCGGGGAAAGGGAATATCGAAGCAGTTAGTGGAAACAATCTCGACGTATCCCGCCTTACAGGGCCTTCGCCGGTGGATATTGGCCACACAAGACGCGCACACGCTTTACGAACAGTTTGGCTTTACAGCATTAGACAAACCGGAGATGTTTATGCAGCGTAAACTTATCGACAAATACTGATTTATGCTTACAAAACGGATCATTCCCTGCCTCGATATTAAAGACGGACGTACCGTAAAAGGCACCAACTTTATCAACCTGCGCGACGCTGGCGATCCTGTAGCTCTTGCGGCTATTTATGCCGAACAGGGAGCCGACGAACTGGTTTTCTTAGACATTACCGCCACCGTCGATGAACGCAAAACCCTCATCGAACTGGTTCGGAATGTGGCGCACACCATCAATATTCCCTTTACGGTCGGGGGCGGAATCTCATCAGTAGCCGATGTATCAGCTTTACTCAATGCGGGTGCCGACAAAATTTCGATCAACTCCTCTGCTGTCCGTAATCCTGATTTAATCAACGAACTGGCTTTAGCGTTTGGTAGTCAGTGCATCGTAGTCGCCATTGACACACGCTACGTTGATAGCGAACATATTGTTCATACGCATGGTGGCCGCAAACCTACCGAACTCCGTACGATTGTCTGGGCAAAAGAAGTTGAAAACCGAGGAGCTGGCGAAATTTTGCTGACGTCAATGGATACCGATGGTACAAAAGCGGGTTTTGCGCTGGAGTTAACCGCCCAAATTTCGGGGGGGGCTAACATCCCAGTCATCGCGTCGGGTGGCGCGGGTACCATGGCCCATTTCGTGGACGTATTCACAACGGGCAAAGCCGACGCCGGACTGGCGGCCAGTATTTTTCACTTCAAAGAAATTGAGATTCCCGCTTTGAAAAAATACCTGCGGGAAGAAGGCATTGAGATGCGGTTATGACTTACCGAAAGTTTACGTCTGTTAGTCGCTATTCGCTGAATCGTGTGCTTTCTGGTCATACTTGCGTCGAATTAGCCGACGCAAACTGCTCGTCATCGTGCATCATTATCTCCTTTGCTACGCGCTCGCCGGAGCGCACGGCTCCGTCGATATAGCCGTTCCAGACGTCCGATGTTTCGGTTCCGGCCCAGTGAATCCGGCCAACGGGTTCTCGTAAAACGTGGCCGAGAGTTGTCCAGACGCCCGGCCCCATTACGCCCGCATAGCATCCACGACTCCATTCTTCATTCATGAAACTATGGTCGAGGTAACGAACAGGAGCAAGTGCCTGCTCTCCGAAGAACGTAGCGAATGCGTTCAGGGTCGTATCCCGGCGTTGTTTTTCGGGAAAACCTGAAAATTCTTTCGCCTGATTTCCCAGCACGAACCCCATCAGGACACCTTGGCTTCTATCCTTGTCGCTCCCGACACGGGGGGAGTTATCGAACGTAACCGTTACGTACCCATCGGGTGTGGCGGCAATGCCATTCAGGCCCTGTTCGCGCCAGAAAGGCTTTTCGTAGATAGCGTAACATTTCCAGACCGAACCCATTGGCATCCGTTGGATAAGTTGGGCGCGTTGGGCTGGAAGAAGTGGCTGAAAATCAATGCGGCTTTGCAGGGTTGGCGGAATTGTCACAATTACCCGTCGTGCTGTGTAATTTGCGTGTTTCGTGACAATACTTACCTGACTACTATCCTGTGAAATGGCCGTAACGGGCGTGTTAAATACGATACGGTCAGAGAACGTAGCAGCCATACGGTCGGCGGTGGTTTGCGCCCCGCCCACGAAGCGTTCTTCCTGCGCTCCGTTTTTTATGTTCATCAATGTGTCTAGGTCCCGGCCCGATTTGGCGTAAAATAAGGCGTGAAGCATGGAGATTTCGGCCGGGTCAGTCGCCCAGATCGCTTCGGCAGCAACTCTGAAAAACTGCTGGGCTACGTCAAAACGCATCTGCCCATTCATCCAGCTCGCCAGCGTCATCGAATCGAAATGGCGGGCATTAGGCGTAGTCCAGGGTTCGGAAAGGTTAATGGTTTTTGCCACTTTGTTGAATTTCTTTATAGCCGCATCCAAACTCAGTAATGCGCCAATGGGCAGCGGGGGAATCAAACCTGTATACCGCTTCACTTTTCCCCGAAAAAACTGTGTGCTTTTGCCTTCTTCGTAGGTCTTGAAGGTCTCAACGCCAAATTCACGTGCCAGAGCGTAAATTCGGTCCTGAGTCGGGCCAACCCAGGCGCCACCCAAATCAACATACGATCCATCATCGAATCGCTGTGTCCAGACGCGCCCACCAACCCGGTCACGGGCTTCGATTAGCAGAACGTTTTTACCCGTTTTCAGTAAATCGCGCGTGGCGGTCAGACCCGCATAACCCGCGCCGATCACAATAACATCATAGGGAGAAATAGATTCTGGCATCGGGTTAAGGCTTTAGGCTGAAACCTACAAAAAAACCAGCATGCCCGAAAACGACAAACGCCATATTTTGACGATATGGCGTTTGTCGCGATGATTTACGGGTGAGGCCCGTCGGTATGATTAGACTATGGCGTCGATCAGGGCTGTTACAATGGAAACGACAAAGCTGAATAATAACGCGGCAATGAATCCGGTAACCTGAAAACCGCTGAGCAGATAGTCTGTCAGATAAACCATCAGTACGTTAAGAACCAGCAAAAACAGGCCTAATGTAATTACTGTAATGGGAATGGTTAAAACCGTCAGTATCGGCTTGATAAAAGCGTTCAGGAAACCCAGAACTACAGCCACGAGCAAATACGTAGTGGCTCCACCCGTTACCGAGATGCCCGGAATAAACTGACTGGCGACCCAAACGGCCACGGCACTGATAAGAATACGAATAATAAGGCCCATGAAGAATGTGAATTAGGTGAGAACCATTGCTTAGACACCATTATGGCGTCCGCCAACGTTGAACAAACTGCAAACCCGAATCTATTGTTTTTGATGGCGGGTTTGTAACACGGCCACAATATCGTCAAGGTCTATGTTTTTATGTTCCAGCAGTACCAGAAAATGAAAGAGCAAATCGGCCGCTTCGCCTTTAAATAGGTCGTCGTTATTGTCTTTCGCTTCAATCACTAACTCCACCGCTTCTTCGCCGACCTTCTGCGCAATTTTGTTTACGCCCCGGTTAAATAACGTGGTCGTATAAGACGATTCGGACGGATTTATCTTACGATCGTGGATTATGCCTTGCAGATAATTGAGGAATTGGCCCCGGCCCGGACTGGAGGGTTCTGGATTGGCCTGCTCTGAACTGCTTTTCCCCAGATTGTCTTCATTAAAACACGTATCGGCTCCGGTATGGCAAACCGGCCCGGCAGGATTCGCTTTGATAAGCAGCGTATCACCATCGCAGTCCACCAGCATTTCGCGAACGTGCAGGAAGTTATTTGATGTTTCGCCCTTCGTCCAGAGCCGTTGTTTGCTCCGGCTAAAGAATGTTACGATGTTCTCGGTAGCGGTTTTGTCGTAGGCTTCGCGGTTCATGTAGCCCAACATCAGCACTTTACCCGTTTCGGCATCCTGAATTACGGCAGGAATAAGTCCATCGGGTGATTTATCAAAGTTAATCTCGGAATTCATGCCGCAAAGGTAAGCCGCTACGCCCGAATCGTTTGCACAAACGCCCGGATACTCTCCTCCGATGTACCTTTTTCGTCTAGATGTCGGATAAATGCGCTTCCAACGATGGCTCCGTTGGCGTGTTCACTCGCCATATCGAAAGTTGCGTGGTCGTTGATGCCAAAGCCGATTAAACGTGGATTGCGTAAGTTCATGGCCTGAATCCGCTCGAAATACGTTCGCATGGTGTCGCTAACGCCTTTTACGGAACCAGTTATACTGGCGGACGAGACCATGTAAATAAACCCATCAGATTCATTATCAATCAGCCGAATGCGCTCTTCTGCTGTTTGGGGCGTAATCAGGTGAACGTTCAAAATGCCGTACTTCCGAAAGGTGGACGCATACTCATCCAGGAACAAATCCAGCGGCAGGTCGGGCAGAATAACCCCATCAACACCAACTTCCCGGCAGGCCTGGCAGAAGTTTTCTACTCCAAATTGCAATACCGGATTGATATAACCCATGAGCAGAATCGGTACGGTGATTGGATCAACGCTCGATTCGCTCCGGCAGTCAGCCAACTGGGCAAACAACGTCTTCAGCGACATGCCATTACTCAACGCCCGGTCATTGCTTTTCTGGATAGTTTCGCCATCGGCAACGGGGTCGGAATAGGGCATCCCAATCTCAACCAGGTCGACGCCAGCCGCCTGCAAACCGCGCAGAATAGACATGGTGTCGTCGAGGTTCGGGAATCCGGCGGTATAGTAAACGTTTAGTAACCGCTCGCTTTTAGTAGCGAACAGGTCTGTAATGCGGTTTTGAGTCAGTTGTTGTGTCATCGGTAATGCGGATGGTCCGCCGTTGCGGTGGAAATCCGCTTAAAATCAAGGGGTTAGTCTACCACCGAACGGGTGACACCGCGCAACAGCAGACTGACTTCATTACGTTACAAATACTTTGAATACGTGCTCAAATCTTTATCGCCCCGGCCTGATAAACAAACCACCACGAGATCATCGGGCTGAAGGTTCATTTTTTCCAGTGCAGCCAGTGCATGAGCTGTTTCCAGTGCGGGAATAATGCCTTCGAGTTTGCTCAACTGGAAACCAGCTTGCAGGGCTTCATCATCCGTAATCGCGTAGAAATCGCCCCGTCTCGAATCGAATAGATGCGCGTGGAGTGGTCCGATGCCCGGATAATCCAGCCCTGCCGAAATGGAATAAGGCTCCGTCACCTGGCCATCTTCGGTTTGCATCAGAATCGTCCGGCTTCCGTGCAACACACCCGGCTTGCCCAGCGCAGTCGTTGCTGCCGAGTGTCCCGACGTAACGCCCTGCCCGGCTGCTTCGGCCGCTACCAACCGCACCGATGGCTCGTTGAGATAATGGAAAAACGCTCCGGCCGCATTGCTACCCCCGCCTACACAAGCCACCACATAATCTGGATTCTCACGTCCGGTTTTGGCAAGCAATTGTTGTCTAATCTCTTGAGAAATAACCGATTGGAATCGCGCTACCATATCGGGGTAGGGGTGCGGACCAACGACTGAGCCAATGATGTAATGCGTATCGACGGGGTTATTAATCCAGTGACGCATGGCTTCATTCGTGGCATCTTTGAGCGTCTGACTGCCCGATGTAGCCGGAACGACCGTTGCGCCGAGCATTTGCATCCGGGCCACGTT
>JANPJE010000521.1:0-2221 GCA_031425355.1 Spirosoma sp.
CTCGGTTTTGCCGATGAGATGGACCAGATTTTTGACCTGCTTCCCAAAAAACGGCAGACGATTTTATTCTCGGCCACCCTCGGCGACGCTATTGACACCATTCGCGAAAACCTGCTGCGTGACCCGCTGAAAGTTGAAGTCATTGAGGAGGAGGAACAGAACCTGGATTTAATCAAACAAACAGCGTATCGTGTTGACCCTGAGCGCAAAGGGCCAATCCTGCGGTATCTGATAAAAAACGGGCAGATGAAACAGGTACTTGTGTTTGTTTCGTCTACCCGCACCGCCGACAACGTAGTGATTAAACTCAGCAAAAATGGAATTCAGGCGGCAGCCATTCATAGCGGAAAAACGCAGGGTGCCCGGACCGACGCTCTGACTAAATTTAAGGCCGGTAAACTTACCGTTCTGGTCGCTACTGATCTGATGTCCAGGGGGATAGATATCCAGTTTTTGCCGTACGTGATCAATTTTGAACTGCCCCGTTCGCCTAAAGATTACATTCACCGGATTGGCCGCACGGGTCGCGCTGAAGCGTCGGGTGAAGCGATTTCGCTTATCTGCCCTGACGATGAACATCATTTCAAAATCATCCAGAAAAAGATGGGAAAGCGGGTTGAAATCCTCGAAACCGACGAACTGGATTTGATGGGTTATTGATGGCTGTAGGCGTATTATGTAAACTTAATACGCCATATTTGGTAACTATAGAATATACCCATATAATTACATTTTAAACTATATAAACCTATGGACAAATACTTTTACCGTAACTTTTTTGGGACTCTGGTATTATCGCTTGGCTTTTTGGTGACTATACCAACAGCAACGAATGGACAAATTTACACGAACACTTTCACAGGAGTTTCTGCCTGTCCAACCAATGGTAATGTGCCTGTAACGAGTGCAAATGCAACCGGTACGCCTGTTACCAGAAGTACAGTTACCTGTATGAATACTGGGAATGTGTTTAACTCAACAACATTAAATAATACGTCGAGCATTGACAACAATTCGTATATCGAGTTTTCAGTGACAGCTAACGCGGGTGCCCAATTAAATGTGACCTCGCTTAGCTTTTTTCGGCAAGCCAGTAACAGTGCTCCCAACCAATTAGAAATCCGGTATAGTACAGATGGTTTTACCACGTCAACAAGTTGGGGAGTCGCACCTTTATCAACTCCAAGCGGCACAAGTATAACTTGGGATTTTGCCGATTTCTCGGTCCCTCCCGGTACGGCCTTAACATTCAGATTTTATCCATATGGTACGCAACGTGCAGACTTGACAGCACCTGTTGCCTCAGCTACCGGAACGTTTCGGGTCGATGATGTTACGCTGAATGGAACATCTCCGCTGCCCGTAAATCTTGTTTCGTTTACCGGCAAGTCGGCTAATAATGCGGTTAAACTGAATTGGGTTACGGCCTGGGAAAAGAGCAATCAAGGCTTTGATATTCAAAAAGGCATGAATGCAGAAAGCTTTGAAACGGTTGGTTTCGTAGCCGGGAACAGCAGCACACAGTCGCAGTCGGTTTATGCGTTTACCGATACGGACGTATTGCCCGAAACGGTTTACTACTATCGATTGAAGCAGAAAGACCTCGACGGACGATTTGAGTTCTCTAAAATCATTGCCGTTCGGGCCAGCGTGGGCGAACAGAAAGTCGATTTAGCCGTATTCCCTAATCCCAGCAACGGTAATTTTAGCCTGTCTACACCCGATTCAAAAGCGGTCAATGTCCGGCTTTACACGATCTCCGGTTCGGAGGTTCCCATAGCGGCCAGTCAGACAGATAGTGCTGGTTCACTTGGCATTACGGCAAAAAATGCCTTGTCGCCGGGTCTGTACTTCCTGAACGTTAAGCCTGCCGATGGCGCGAAACCAACGTTATTACGTGTGTTGGTCAATTAGAAAATGGTCAGCTTTAAGCCTTGAGCGGGCTGAGTACTCACCGATAATCAAAAAAGCCGTGCCGCAATTTCGTATTGCGGCACGGCTTTTTAGCTTTCTGGATATTGCTTGTTCAAAAATTAAGCTCGTCGGCACTGGGGCCGTAACTGCCCGGAATCGGAATATCCAATAACCGAAGGTCCACCCCTAATTGGGCACGGTGATGGACAATCTGCGAAAAAGTTATCCGAATAAATTCACCTTTGGTCGATTGACTATAAATCTCATCACCATTACGTAGCGTCCACATCGGCTCTAACTGGTCGTC
>JANPJE010000522.1:0-6429 GCA_031425355.1 Spirosoma sp.
GAAGAACACGGTATTCCAATGGCCATGCACTTTGCCGGATCACCTATTTGCATGATGGCAAACATCCATTGCGCGGCTGCTACCGAGAATTTCGTTGCTCTGGAACACCACGGCGTCGACGTAGCGGGTTGGGAAGATATCGTTACCGGCATGAAACCTATTGTAGAGAAAGGTTTTGTGAAAGTGCCTGATAAACCGGGGCTTGGCGTTGAACTGAACGAGGAAGTTGCCAAGAAATTCCTTAAAAAAGGCGGCACCTGGTTCGCTCCCACCGACGTCTGGAACACCAAAGATTCTGCCGATCGGGAGTGGAGTTAGGCGTTGAGTGATTGAATGACTGAGTGGTTGAATAGGTCCGTATGGAAATCATTCAATCACTCAGCCATTCAGTCATTTCAACAAATCAGCCAGCGCGTTGGTCAAATCGGCGTATTGATACTTGAACGTCGTTTCGTCTGCGATGCGTTTGTTTAGTACGTAATTGCCGCCCGTAACCACAATTGCCATTTCGCCGTAGAGGAGTTTTATCGCAAAATTCGGGATGTTTGGCAGCAATAAAGGTCGATGCAGCACATCAGCAATGGCTCGCGTGAGGGTTTCATTGGTAGCCGGATTGGGCGCAACTGCATTGTAAACACCCTTCCACGATTCATCGGAGAGTGCCTGAATGAATAAACGGCAAAGGTCATCGAGGTGAATCCAGGAAATGTATTGTTGTCCGGAGCCAATCGGTGCGCCCGCGCCCAATTGTATGGGCTTCACCAGCTTAGGTAAGGCACCGCCGTCGGCCATCAATACCACGCCAATCCGCATTTTTACAGTACGTATGCCGAGCGAAGCGACTTGCTCCTCTGATCGCTCCCATGCCCGCACGACCTGCGCCAGAAAATCAGAACCGCCCTGATTAGTTTCGGTCAATGGTCGGTCGCCGGTGTCGCCCCCGTAGAAACCAATGGCTGAAGCCCCAATAAAGGATTTGACGTGATGCGGGTTTTTTGCCAGCGCCTGCACCAGCAATTCAGTTGATTGAGTGCGGCTCTTCAGAATGTCGTCTTTACGGGCGTCAGTCCAGCGTTCGTCGGCAATGCCCTCGCCGGCGAGGTGAATAATATGATCGGCGGTGGCGATAGCCTGCGGGTCGATATGGCCTTTTTTGATGTCCCACTGAAAAACTGTTACGTTCGGGATGGTCTTTGCCGACCGGCTAAGCAACGAAACGTTGTAGCCTTGTTTTTGAAGCAGTTGCGTCAGGCGACGACCGATGGAACCGGTGCCGCCCGTAATCAAAACTGTTTGATTCATGGGTTCGGTGAGTAGGTTATTCGGGTATAACCCGTCATTAGCCCATGAGGTTTATCCACGCTCCAGAATTCGGTTGAATTATCGGGTTTTCACACAACCCACTCTTTCGGTAAGCTCAACTGCCGGGCATAGTGGGCCGGGGCTGAATAATGCACCCAACCAAGCAGTTTATTGATCTCGTCGGCAAACTCGATGTGATAATCGGGGTCAAGTTTGATGGCTTTTTTCAGCACCTGATCGGTACGTTTGGCAATGTACTCGGCGGCTTTGTCGGAGCGGGAGTTATACTTCTGAAGAAGATGGGCATTGTTTTCGTAGAACGTATTGAGCATGTAGAGCATCAGTTCTACCTCGCCGTATTTGTCTTTCGTCACCTTCAGATGCCGACTGATGTAGCCGTTTACCGTTCGCATATCCATCATCAGCCAGCCGGGGGTATCGGCATGGAGACTGGCCGTGCGGTCGATAAACGCGCGAATCAGGCCGCGCCGTTCGTCGATGGTTCTGCTTTCTTCAACCAGCTCAAACTGAAGCCGTTCGGTCAGTACCGCGTCTTTGGTAATCAGTCGAAGCAACAGTTTATCTTTCTCTACGCCCGGCATCCGGACAATGGCTTTCTTGAGATCAGGATCGAGAGCAGGCATCAGGGAATGATGAATTATAAATTATGGATGTGAAAATACGTTGATACAATTCATCATTCTACATCAAACCCCCACCGTGTCACCTTCGTCCATTCGGATTCTGTCTTCGATGTAAGCAATAATTTCAGCCGCTACGTCGATACCCGTTGCGGTTTCGATACCTTCCAGCCCCGGCGATGAGTTGACTTCCAGCACCAGCGGCCCCCGGTCGGAGGGAAGCATATCGACACCCGCCACTTTCAGGCCGAGTGCGCGGGCGGCTGCAATGGCCGTATGTTCCTGATCGGCAGTGAGTTGCACGGCAACGGCATTGCCGCCCCGGTGAATATTGGAGCGAAATTCTCCTTCGACGCCCTGCCGTCTGATGGCACCCACTACGCGCCCACCCACCACAAATGCCCGAATATCGGACCCTTTGGCTTCGGCTATGAATTCCTGCACGAGCACATGTTTTTTCAGGCCAAAAAAAGCTTCGATGGTTGACTTGGCGGCTTTAGTTGTCTCGGCCAGAACGACGCCAATGCCCTGCGTTCCTTCCAGCAGTTTAATCACCACCGGGGGGCCGCCAACTAATTTGATGAGCTGTGTTACGTCGCCGTTTTTTGGGTGATTGGCAAAAACAGTTTTTGGCAGACCAACGCCCGCTTTAGACAGCACCTGTAAACTCCGTAACTTATTTCGGGAGCGCATAATGGCCTGCGATTTGGCGGTTGTGAACACGTGCATCATCTCAAACTGACGGACAATAGCACAGCCGTAATCGGTTACGGAGGCCCCAATACGAGGGACAATGGCATCGGGAGCGGCTAACTCCTGCCCTTCGTAGCGGACCGACGGCTTGCCGCCTTCAATCATAACCTGGCAGTTTAAATGATTGACAATGACGCCTTCATGACCACGTTGATTGGCGGCTTCGAGAAGTCGTTTCGTAGAATATAAATTCGGATTGGCCGATAAAATGGCAATACGCATGAGATCAATAGTCAGTAAGCCGGTAAGTGGCAAGTTAGTAAGTGATAAGTAGCAAGTTGGTAAGTGGCTGGCGCATCTATTAATCCTGCGTCAGCCACTTACAACTTATCCCTTACTGACTTGCGACTTACCAACTTTTTTTCGTAAGATAAATTCTTTTGCGACACATCAACGATGAACCGGTTACGAAGTAGTTTACGGCCCAGCAGCACCGGGTTTTTTAGCTGTTCGCGGTCGGCAAGGGTAAACTCCGCCCGAATCGTGCGCCCGAACAAAACAACGCGGGTTTTAATAACGTACCGTTTTTCGGACACGCCGAACGAATTACGAATCATACGCTGGCTGAACTGGTCGCTATAGAACTGCCGCGCAGGCAGGCCCGTTTTGTCGATCAGCCAGAAACTCAGGGTTTTTCGAAGCCCCGATTTTATCAGTTGAACGTCTTTGCAATGCAGTGCCGACGTAAATGCGCCCGTATCAACTTTAGCCTGTACATCCATCAGCCCCAAATCCGGAAAATCGACAAGATCGGTCATGCCGATAAGTTGTTTGGGTTTGGGCGAACGGAGTTTCATCATAGATAGGAGTTATATAGTCGTAGAGTTGTAAGTTATAAAGTTCGGGAACGCATTCTTGAACTATACAACTTTATAACTTAGTTTTGATTAAACGGCTGAACGTGAGCGACATATCGAGCATAATCATTTTGGCGCGGGCGTTGCGTTCGAGGTGATAAGCGGCTTCGTTCAGATCCTGTACAATGTGTTCGATGTGCGAAATAGTCAATATTTTAGCGAAATTTTTAACGAACGCCAGTTCATCATCGGGCAGACGTAGCAGCACAGCGGCTCCCTGCTGCCATAAAAACAAATCGCGGTAAATCCGAATGCTGTAGGCGATCAGTCCTTTCTGCTTTTCCTTGCTGAAACCATCAAACTGGTCGGCCTGTTTGACAAGGTTAATCAAATCCTGCCGGTAACAGGTTCGCATCCATTCGGCAAACCACGTATGCTGGTCCGGTTCGGCGCTCCGGGTTGACGGGGTATCCTGGTGGCTTAGTTGCAGGGCTTCGGCCAGATTTCCGTTGGCAAGATAGGCTTTGCGCCGGGCTGTCGTTTCGTCGAGGTTCAGGTGCTGGCGCAGGTGCGTGGCTACTTCCTCATCGGTAAACGCCCGCACCGCCACCCGCTGGGTTCTGGACAAAATCGTAATCAGCAATTTATCGGGCTGATTGGTCACGAGCAGAAACAGCGTTTGCGGGGGCGGCTCCTCCAGCACTTTCAGCAGCGCGTTGGCCGACGCTACGTTCATCAGCTCGGGCAACCAGATGAGCATGATTTTATACGCTCCCTCATAGGCTTTCAGCGACAGTTTTTGCAGAATATTTCGGGCTTCCTCTGCTGAAATATTGCCTTGCTTATTATCTGCCCCCATCAGTTCGAGCCAGTCAGGCAACGTTCGGTAGGGCGTTTCGAGCAGAAATTTTCGCCAGTCGGTCAGATACGCTTCCGATGTTTTTCCTTTTGCCAGATTTGCTACCGGAAAAACCATGTGCAGGTCGGGATGGACGAGTTTCTGGACTTTCACGCACGACGCACACCGTCCGCAGGAATCTGCATCCGAACTGCCGGGTCCCTGTTTGTTTTCGCAGTTGACATACTGCGCCAGCGCCAGTGCCAACGCAAGATTAGCACTGCCCGCTGGCCCGTCGAACAGTAGCGCGTGGGCCAGATGGTTGGTTCGCACCGCCCGAAGCAGCATCTGCTTCGTTTCGTCCTGACCGATTATCTCGTTGAATAGCATGGGAAAGGGAGAAAAGGGGGAGGAAAGGGAGGAGAGGGAGGAGGTAACCTGTTGAATCCTTTCCTCCTTTTCGACCCCTTATTTCCTTTCCTCCTTCATATAAACTGTTCGTAAAATGGCTTCTTCTACCTCGCCGAACACCATATTCCGGCGGGTAAACGCTTCGCGGGCCACCTGTATGGCTTTTTCGATGCGGTACGGTGCGAAACCGGAGTCGGCACCGCCCCACGAAAACGACGGAATGTGTTTGGGCTGAAAACCTCCGCCGAACACGTTGGCACTAACGCCCACCACCGTTCCCGTATTGAACATCGTGCTAATGCCCGCTTTGGTGAAATCGCCCATCATCAGCCCGCAGAAAACCCGTCCGGTGTCTTCCAATTGACCGGTCGCATAATCGTGAAGTTTGACGTTGCTGTAGTCGTTTTTGAGGTTCGAGTTGTTGACATTGGCACCCAGATTACACCACTCACCCACAACCGAATTGCCCAGAAAACCATCGTGGCCTTTATTGCTGTAGCCGAAGAAAATAGAATTACCCACCTCGCCACCGACTTTGCAGAACGGCCCGATGGTGGTGTTACTCCGCATTTTGCCGCCCCAGTTCACGGTCGACCCTTCGCCGAGAGAAAAGGGGCCAATGATGATAGACCCTTCGCTGATGGTTGCGTTGCGACCGATGTAAATTGGTCCGCCTTCCGCGTTTAGAATGGCGGCCCGGATGGTGGCTCCTTCCTCTACAAAAATGTTTTCGGGGGCGTAACAGCGGGTAAACGGGTCCGTTATTGAGGCCGATGTTCGACCGGCAGTTAAGCGGGCGAAATCGGCGCGGATTTGATCACCGTTCTGTAAGAAAATATCCCACAGATGACGGATAATTGTGAGCGGTTCGGCAAACGTATGAAACGCATAATCGTCGCTGACCGTGGGTAGGTTTTGCAGCGGTTTGCCGGTTCGCAGGGCCAGAACCAGGCCATCAGGCATAATCAGACCCGCCCCGTCGGGCAGGGATGAAATCGCTTCCGAAAGGGCTTTAGTTGGGCAGACGGCGCCATTTATATACCAGTTGTCGGGGCCGATGTTTTGCGGAAACCGGGCTTGCAAATACGCTTCGGTCAGAAACGAGGGCGGCTGGCCCAGCGCGTCGGCCCATTTTTCAGCCAGCGTCAGAATGCCGATCCGAATGCCTGCCACCGGTCGCGTAAACGTAAAGGGCAACAGGGCCGTGCGGATAGCCGGGTCGTCGAATAAAATCAGGTTTGGCATTGAAGGCAATCAGAAAATCAGGTGGCAAATATCCAACCTTAATCTGGAAAAAGAGAACGTATCAACCAGTACTTTTACCAAACTATGACCGCCCTGACCACCGACGCCATCATCCGGCGCATTGCCGATTTGCAGGATGAAACCGGCTTATTTGCGTCGTTTCGGCATAATCCGGCCCTTTTTTACCGACGTCCGGATACCAATGTGTTCTTCACGGCAGTAACGGTTTTTACGCTGCAAACGCTTCGTTCCCGCCAATCTGCCGATACACAGGCATCGAAATCGACACTCATGTTTTTGCCAAACCAGGTCGAGTAGGCCCGTAAATGACGGTATTCAGGATAGGTATTTCGGATTTGGTGCTGCCCGCTTCCGTTGGCGTGTTGGACTAATTTTTCTTTCAGCCAGAGCCGGTCAGCGGGTGTTCGGGCCGTGGTTAGGT
>JANPJE010000523.1:0-22534 GCA_031425355.1 Spirosoma sp.
ACGGTAGTCAGCAGCGTAAGGAGTAGAAGATGTCGTTTCATGAGGATATGGTTTACACTTATTTCAGCCGGGATGCAGCCGGGATCATGGACATAAACGTGTCGTAAAATCTGGCATAGTTTGGCGGAGCCGTTCTGCCGGGTGCCCCCCAGGCTACTTTATTACCCAACTTCCCTTTCCGCCACCGAACAACTTTATAGATGTTGCCGGGATGATCGAATTTGGTGGTCCTGATTTTACACTTGCCTTCAGCTACCGAAAATACGCGCTTTGTATTGGCGGTTGTTTGCTGACCAATAAAGGTGAACGTAGTGTCGCGGCTACGTCGGCCAAAGAGTTTACCATTGTCCAGCAGGTAATAGCTGGCCGAGAAACCCGTAAAGCCTCCGCCACTGGCTACCATAATCTGGCGACCCGTATACGTCACCGGTGTGCTGACCGCAGGAGTTTTACGTACGTCCGGCGTTTTATCACGAACAGCCCGGATGCCCTGCCCCCGAACGAATAGGAACGTCAGCATAAGCAAAAGGGGAAACATGGTGAGAAATAATCGTTTCATAGGTGAATAGTGGGAGGTGAATCGCTGAAGTACTGAACAAAGATAAAATTCTCTACCTCTGCCGTCAATACTGCATTTGTATGATTTGATTTAAACAGCCTATAGGACGGTAAATAATGGTTATCAGTCACCTTATGGGGCTGTTGGCTGACCGTAGATGGTTTGAGAAAGACGTACCGACCGACGAAATGGTCCGCGCTGAATCCGCACCCGTAACAGGTTATCAAAATCACCCGACTCGATTTTAGTTAGCGTTGGCTTCGCGCCCAACCCCTGAGCAATTTCCAGGATTGTATTGCTGTGGCCCACAATCAACACGGTTTTCTTCCGAATCTGGCGAACCCGCCTGACAATGGCATCAATGGGTTTCGCCGGGTAATCCGTTAACTTGATACCTAAGCGTTTGGCGAGCGGCTGGGCCGTTTGGCGGGTTCGATGATACGGCGTTGAGAAAATCGAGTCGATTCCCCGATTGGCGAGCGTATCGGCCAGTGCCATTGCCCGTGCGTATCCGGCTGGCGTGAGGTCGGTGGTGTCAGTTTCGTTTACCTTTTCGGCATGACGAATGATATAAATGGTTGTTGTTGAGCAGGCGGCAGAAATTACAATCAGGAAAAGAGACAAGGTAAAAAAGCGCATGGAGGGACACAGAGTTAGGCTGATGAGTAATTACTGGAATGACCCCACGGCAGTGGCCGACCGAACTGCACAAATACAAGGATACAAATAAGGCCCCCGGTAAATGCCGGGGGCCTTATTAACTGATAACAAGCCGGGTTAAAATTTGTTCTGGTTTCCCATGAATTACAAATCCCGAACCCAGATATTACGAAACCCAACCGGATTGCCGTGATCCTGTAACAGGAGCGGACCGGCACCGTGCGCCTGAACTTTCGGGTAACCAATGTATTCGGTCGTGCCGCGAATGGCTGCGTGATTCTGTACCAGCACACCATTGAGCAATACTGTTACGTAGGCATAGTCCGTCATCATACCTTTTTTATTGAAGCGGGGAGCCTGATAAATAATATCGTAGGATTGCCACTCGCCGGGCTTGCGACTGGGATTAGCCAGGGGAATCGTCTGTTTGTAAATCGACCCAACCATGCCATCGACGTAGGTCGGGTTGTTGTAGTTATCAAGAACCTGCAATTCATAACGGCCCTGTAAAAATATACCGCTATTGCCTCTTCCCTGACCCGTACCTTCTACTTTTTCGGGCGTTTTGAACTCTATATGAAGCTGAAAATCAGTAAATTCCTTCTTCGAGCGAGCCGAGAATCCTTTGGTCGAATACATGATCCCATCCGTTACGGGCCACTTCAGCGGTCCTTCGTTGACTTTCTCCCAACTGGCGGGCGAATATCCTTTAATAGCCACCCATTCGTCGGTGTTTTTACCGTCGAAGAGCACAACCGCGTCAGACGGAGCCGTGGTGCCGCTGGTATTGGCCGAGGTTGTTCCGGGCGTAACGACAGGGGGAACAGGCTCCCAGATTTCGGTGGATTGCGGTGTTTGTTTGCCTGGTTCAGGCTGGGCAAAGGCTACACTTGTGAAGGCCAGGCTGGCAAGACTGATGCCTAAAGCCAGTGATACGTGTACGTTTTTCATAGCAACTAATTCGGGTTAATGAATTCGAAAGTATAACGGTCAAAGATAAGGCAAATGTCAATTATCAGTCTTTTACAGAGAAAAAATGTAACTTTCGGCCTTCAAACTTCTTTATTATCTCATGGTAAATCCAACCATTGCAGCCCGTTTTTGCTGGCTGTTGGGCGTTGGCTGGGCCGCTGGTTTCGGTTTGGCAATTGCCCAACCCGCGCCCGCACCCGGTATTATGCTCCCACTCAATGACTTAAGCGCATTTACCCCGGCAACGCCCAATTGGCGCGTCGTTGGCAGCGTTCGCGCCGATCTTAACAAAGCGAACACGATCACGACCGATAAGGGCGCGGGTGTTCTGGTCAATGTTCCCGTAGCAAACGCCCCGGCTGATGCTAAAAACCCGTATAAGTATGATTTAGTCACGACGATGAACCACGGCGACGTCGATCTGGAATTAGATTATATGATGGCTTCTCAATCCAATTCGGGGGTGTATCTGCAAGGCCGTTACGAAGTGCAATTGCGCGACAGTTGGGATATTCGTACACCAAATGTTCATGATAATGGAGCCGTTTATGAGCGATGGGACGAAAAACGCCCCGAAGGTCAAAAAGGTTACGAAGGCCACGCAGCCCGTCAGAATGCCAGCCGCGCACCCGGTTTGTGGCAGCATCTGAAAATTTCGTTTCAGGCTCCCCGGTTTAATGCCAATGGTCAGAAAACCGAAAATGCCCGCGTTATTCGAATTGAGCTGAACGGCGTTCCAGTTCAGGAAAACATTGAACTAACCGGGCCAACCCGAGGCTCTTTGTTTGCCGATGAAAAAGCCCTCGGCCCACTTCGCTTTCAGGGCGATCATGGCGCAGTGGCATTTCGGAATATCCGCTACGTATCGTACGATAAACCCCGCCCCGAACTGCTTAATTTGAAATACAGCGTTTATAAAGGCAAGTTTGAAAAAGAACCGGCCTATGACAAAACAGCACCGGAGTCGGAAGGGCCAACGGGAATTCTCTCAGCCGATGTTAGCCGCACACCAAACGAGTTCCTGATTCGCTATATCGGTACGATGCGCGTTTCGGAGCCGGGCGAATACCGGTTTAACCTCGGTGCGCCGGGGGGCGGGGGCATGCTCAAGGTTAATAATCAGCCGGTTGTGGCACCGGGCGGCAGCACCGGCAAGGTTACGCTGCCCAAAGGTGATTTGCCTTTCGAGTTGTACTATTCCAAATTTGTCGAGTGGGTGAAACCGAATCTGGGCTTAGCCATTGCCGGGCCGGGTATTCGCGAATTCGCCGTTACCGATGCCACCAGCGGTTCTAATGACGAAGTTGACCCGATTATTGTCGATGCACCGACCAACACCATCCTGCGGAGTTTTATGGACATGCCCGGCGAGCGAAATGCGCAGGGCCGCACCTTACGCGTGGTTCATGCCGTATCGGTGGGTAGCCCCGAGCAGGTGCATTATACGTATGACTTAGACAAAGGTGCGCTGGTGCAGGTTTGGCGCGGTTCATTTTTAGACACGACGCCCATGTGGCACGACCGGGGTGATGGCTCCTCCCGACCAATGGGCATGGTACAGCGGCTGGGCGCTCCGGTGCTGTTTTTGAGCAAGTTAGCGTCACCACAGGCCAACTGGACTGCCGACACAACCGGTTCGGCTTACCGCCCTAAAGGATACGTACTGGACGAAAGCGACCGCCCCACCTTCCGTTACCAGAGTTTCGGCGCGTCAGTCGATGATAAAATCCGGGTGCTGCCCGAAGGCAAAGGAATCCAGCGTGAAGTGACGATCACCAATCCGGCCGGCGATCTCTACGCCCGGCTGATTAGCGGCACGAGCATTAGCGCAATGGAAAACGGCATGTATCTCGTTGACGGACAGGGATATGTCAGGATAGACGACCTCGGCGGTGCTAAACCGACCATTCGCGATGCCAACGGACGGCAGGAATTAATCGTGCCGGCGAAAGGAAAACTGATTTACTCGATCCTATTTTGAGGCCACTCCGAGCTAAAGTACGGAGCAAATGATCTTATTGAACGGCTATTTTGGTCGAATTAGACAACTATAGACGTAAAATCAACTGCTCCAGTGCTTCAGCCTGGAGAATAATAATATAAACATGAAAAAGATACTAACAACCCTTCTCGCCGTAGCCAGCCTATCTGCAACGATGGCTCAGGAGTCGCCGAAGGAAGAAGATTTTTTTAAGATTCTGAAAGTAACCGCACCCGAAGGCACCTTACTTGAAGTAGGTGGGTTAACCACCCTGCCCGACGGTAACCTGGGCGTTGCTACGCGCCGGGGCGATGTCTGGATTGTAGAAAATCCGACCAGCCGCAAGCCGTTTTTCCGGAAGTTCGCGTCGGGGCTGCACGAGATTTTGGGCCTGACCTATAAAGATGGTGCACTCTACTGCGCCCAGCGGGGCGAACTGACCAAACTGATCGACACCGACAAAAACGGGAAAGCCGATGTATTCGAGACGGTCTATGCGTGGCCGCTATCGGGTCATTACCACGAATACAGTTTTGGGCCGAAGATCGCGCCCGACGGCCAGTTTTTCGTGACGGGCAACGTAGCGTTCGGCGACGAAGAATGGTGGCGGGGTGAAAGCCGCGTTCCGTGGAGAGGCTGGACGATGAAGATCAGCGAGAATGGCACCATGCAGCCCTGGGCGACCGGAATGCGCTCGCCCTGCGGTTTGGGTATCTACGAAGGCGAACTTTTTTATACCGACAATCAGGGCGAATGGATGGGTTCGGGCGGTGTGTTTCACGTTAGCAAAGGGGCTTTTACGGGTCACCCGGCCGGTTTGCGCTGGACTGGCGCGGCCAATTCGCCCGTTAAACTTACCAATGAACAGTTTGTGGCGAAAGTGGACGAACGCCGTCGCCGGGACGAAAATGGACGGGCCATCAAGCCTGAGAACGTAGTAAACGAGACGCCTAACCTGCTCTACGCCATGAAAGAGCAATTCCCGAATGTCGATATTCACACGCCTGCCGTTTGGTTGCCGCATGGTATTCTGGGCATTTCCAACTCTGAAATTCTGGAGATTCCGCAGGGCGCATTCGGACCCTTTTCTGGTCAACTGCTGGTGGGCGATCAGGGCATGAGTAAAATATCGCGGGTGTTCATGGAAAAAATAAACGGCGAGTATCAGGGCGGTGCGGTCGAGTTTCGAAATGGGTTTCGGTCGGGCGTTTTGCGGATGGCGTGGGCCAAAGACGGCTCGCTGTTCGTGGGCGAAACCAACCGGGGCTGGGGATCGGCCGGAGAAGCGAACGAGGGCTTGCAACGCTTGGTCTGGAATGGCGTAACACCGCTTGAGATACGTACTGTGAAAGCGATGCCCGACGGATTTGAAGTCGAATTCACCAAACCCGTTGACCGGAAATCAGCAGAAGACTTAGCGTCGTATCGGGTCGAGAGTTTTCTATATAAGTACCACGCCGTGTATGGCAGCCCCACCATCAACAAAGAAGCCCTGCCGCTCAAAGGCGTGAGAGTTTCTGCCGATGGCCTCAAGGCTCGTCTGATTGTGGGCGACTTACGCAAGTATTATATTCACCAACTGACGCTCGATGGCGTTCGGGGTGTTGAGGGTTCGTACTCGCTGGTTCACCCGATTGCCTATTATACGCTGAACAATATTCCGGAGGGTGAGAAATTGTCGATGAGCGACGTGAGCACAAAGAACTCGGCGGCCACGCCAGCACCAGTTCCAGCTACTCCTGCAACGGGCAAAAAAGTGGTTCCCCGCGTGGATTCGCCGGGAAAGGTACCCGCCAAAGTCACAACGGGAGCCAAGCCCAAACTGGTTGAAGGCCAGGCCGTAACGATGGCGAAAGCGCCGACGTATGAGGAAGTAAAAGGATTGCTCACGCGCCACACCTGTTCAGCCTGTCACCAGGCCAACAAACGGCAGGTTGGCCCGGCTTTTTCGGACGTAGCGAAACGCAAATACACCAATGACCAGCTTGTGGAGTTGATTTATAACCCGAAACCGCAAAACTGGCCCGACTACGCCACTGAGATGCCCCCCATGCCACAGGTTCCCAAACCCGATGCGCTGAAAATTGCCGCCTGGATCAACTCACTGGCCGCAACTACCGGCAGCACATCCAAAGGAGAGCCAAAGCCGTAGATGGTCACTTCGTTTAGTTGAGTCATAACAAAAAACGCCCCTGATCCAATCAGGGGCGCTTTTTTGTTATCACAGAACAAACTCTGTTAGTTCAGCGCGACAACACGGCTGGGTATTTCTGGTTTCGGAGACGAAAGTTTTATGGTGTGGGTAGTCGTGTCAACACCGTTCGTGATTTCCACCTGATACGTACCATCGGGCAGTTCACTCAGGTTTAAGCGGGTCCGGTATTTGTCCTCATTTTTGCCAACGTGCTGCGTGTATATGACCTTACCTTCGGAGTTTTTCAGGCGAACATCCACGGCCCCGCCCTTTTGTTTGTCGAGAGCGATGTTCAGCTTACCGTCAATAGACGTGTAAACACCGGATTGGTAGGAAGCAACTGCCGATGGACGGCTGATTGGGTTTGTTTCGGCGAATGTAGCAGCCGACGTAGCGAAACCCAAAGAAAGAACTAATGCGAGTGATTTGATAATGGTTTTCATGACTGTATAGTTGTGTTTCGGTTTAACATGTAGTCGGGTTCTTCCCGATTGGTGAAACAAAGATATAGGTCACAGACAGTACTATGCATTGCAAACTACCGGAACGGTTATTCGGCTTGATGAGTGGCAGGAATCCGTTATGCCTGAGCGAACGGCATAACGGATCAGGTCATAATTTGCTCAATCGCTCGGCGGCTTCTTCCAGAATAGCGTCATCTTTAGCGAAACAGAATCGCAGTATCCGGTAATCATTCTTCTGGCTGTAAAATACCGAAACCGGAATCGAGGCTACGCCAATTTCATTCGTTAGACGCACGGCAAGGGCATAATCGGATTCATCGGTGATGGCAGCATAGGAGACGGTTTGGAAAAAACTCCCCTCCGCCGGTTTGATTGTAAACCGTGAATTGCGCAGCCCTGCCAGAAATAAATCGCGCTTGCGCTGATAAAAAGCAGGCAACTGACGGTAGGGTTCGGGTTGTTGCAGGTAATCAGCGAGGGCATACTGAATGGGCGTTACGGTACTGAACGTCAGGTATTGATGAATCTTCCTGAATTCGGTGGTCAGGTCGGCGGGGGCCAGACAATACCCGATTTTCCATCCGGTAATGTGAAACGTTTTCCCGAACGATCCGATGATAAACGTACGCTCGCGCAGTTCAGAGTGCGTCATCAATGAATGATGCACCCGCCCATCGAAGAGTATGTGTTCATAAACCTCATCGCTCACAATCCATATGTCGCGGTCGCGGATGATGGCCGCCAGTTGATTCAGGTCATCCCGTGTCCAGACATAGCCGGTGGGGTTATGGGGTGTATTGACCATAATCAACCGGGTTTTATCGGTAATTCTCTCCCGCACCACCTGCCAGTCGATGGCGTAGTCGGGCGGGGCTAAGGGTATATAGACGGGCACACCACCGTTTAGTTCGATGGCGGGAACGTAGCAATCATAAGCCGGTTCAAACACCAGTACTTCGTCCGGTCCGGTGCTCCGGTTGGGCCGCAAAACAGCCGCAACAGCCGCGAATATGGCTTCGCTCGCGCCGGACGTTATAGTAATTTCGGTTTCCGGATTGTAGATAATACTATAACAATCAGCCGTTTTTTGGGCCAGAGCCTCGCGCAGTGCCGGAACGCCCGCCATCGGTGCGTATTGATTGAATCCTTTCCGCAGATAATGCTCTACCAGCGATAGTAATTCCGGCGAACAGTCGAATCCGGGAAACCCCTGCGACAGGTTAATGGCTCCGGTATCGGTTGCCAATTTCGACATAACGGTGAAAATCGTCGTGCCAACGTTCGGCAGTCTGGATGCGAGGGGATTCTTTATCAATGCACTCAAGCGTTTACTACGTATTAACGGAAAATTAGCAATGAATCTTTAGATTTATCGGTATCCAAATATTATTTTGCCAATTTCGAATTAACGTTAAATTATCTATTTAACGGCAGCTTTTTTTACCCGAATCAGGAAATTAATAGTAGATATAACAACTTATTAACTTTATTATTCTGTAATTTTAACGAGAATATTTTGCATTTAATTGAATACATGAACCTAAAATCAATCCCCATCCTCTTATGCAACACACTTTACGTAACAAGGTAAGTGCCTGCTTTCTACTACTTTGGGTCACTTTCCTGATTAGCCACACCGCCCATGCACAAGATCGCCGGATAACGGGCCGTGTCATATCGGGCAAGGACCAGCAGCCCATTCCGGGGGTAAACATTTTAGTTAGAAATACTCAATTAGGCACCACAACTGACGGTGACGGGAATTTTACGATCAATCTTGCCCCCAGCCGCAACAATGAGTCGACAATACTCGTGTTCAGTGCCATCGGGTTTGCCGGTCAGGAGGTAACCGTTGGCAACCAGTCTCAGCTAAACATTACCCTTCAGGAAGGCGATCAGAACCTGAGCGAAGTAATTGTTACGGCTTTGGGTATTAAAAAAGACTCAAAAAAACTCGGCTACGCCACCGCTTCGGTCAATACCGAACAAATCACGACAAACCGGACCGTAAACCTTGGCACCGGCCTACAGGGAAAATTGTCGGGCGTAAATGTAAGCCCGGCAGCCACCGGTGCGGCCGGTACGGCTAAAATTCGGATTCGGGGCCAGTCGTCATTTAAAGGAGATAACTCTCCGCTTATTATTGTCAACGGCATTCCAATCAACAATAGCAATTTTGGTTCACGCCGGGGTGACTCGGAAGGCCAAACAACACGCGGAGAGAATTTCTCCGACGGCGGTGACGGCCTGCTGAGCATCAACCCCGACGACATTGAGCAGATGACTGTACTCAAAGGAGCTACGGCTGCTGCGCTTTACGGATTTCGGGCCAAAGACGGGGCTGTTATCATTACCACCAAAACGGGCACAAAGCGGCAGGGCATCGGGGTAGAGATAAATTCCAATTACACGACTGACAGGGTGGTTGACGAAACCGATTTTCAGTACGAATACGGGCAGGGTGAAAATGGCGTACGTCCAACCGACCTGGCCTCGGCCCAATCGACCGGCATTTTCAGCTTCGGCGAAAAATTTGATGGTAGACCAACTATTCAGTTTGATGGGGTACAGCGGCCTTACTCGCCGGTTCGAAACCACATCCGCGACTTCTACGAAACCGGGACGACTTTCACCAATACAGTAGCCTTGTCGGGCGGTTCGGATAAAGGCGGTTTTCACCTGTCGTTCTCAAACTTAGACAACAAGGGCGTCGTTCCGAACAGTTCATTCAAGAAGCGGTCGCTCAACCTTGGCCTGAATTATAACCTAACCTCGAAGCTGATTCTATCCACCAACATCAATTATTCGAACGAGTACATCAAAAATCCGGCCCAGGTTGGCATTCAGGGCATGAACGCCAACGCGGCCATCTACACCCTCGCCAATTCAATTGAGCTGGACGTGCTGCGCGACAATCGCAAGGATGTGAATGGCAATGAGTTGGCTACCTCGCGATTTACCCCCCGTAATAACCCATACTGGTCAACGCTTGATCGCTTTGAAAATATTAAGCGCGACCGGATTTTGGGGAACGTAAGCCTGCGGTATAACCTAACCGATTGGCTATACGTGCAGGGACGTCTGGGTATGGATTATTACACCCGCAACAACGATTACAACGGCCCGACCGGTAGCCGCCACTACAGCCCTGTACCAACGGGCTTTAACGGCTTCTACTATCAGGATGTGCAAAAATTCCGGGAGACAAACCTTGACTTCCTGGTTGGAGCTACGCGCAAATTCGGTGATTTCGGGATAGACGTAACGCTGGGCGGCAATCAGCTCTACCAAACTTCGGAGAACAATAATGTGCTGGTCAATAACTTCTTCATTCGTGATTTATACACGGTTATGAACGGTCAGATCAAAGACCCGCAGTTTTATTTCAGCGAGAAGAAAGTGAATTCCTTCTATGGTGCAGCCGAGTTCTCATTCCGCGATTACCTGTTCGTGAACGTAACGGGCCGAAACGACTGGTTCTCCACGCTCAATCCGGAGTCGAACAGTTACCTGTATCCGTCGGTGAGCGGTTCGTTTGTGTTTAGCCAGGCGGCTCAGTTACCCAACTGGTTATCATATGGCAAGATTCGCGGGGCTTATGCCGAAGTAGGGGGCGACACTGACCCGTACCAGAACAACCTGTACTATAACCTGCTGGCAAACACCTTCGTTGATGGTCAGCCGCTGGCCCAGATCGGCACCGGTACCAGCCCAAACCCGAACCTGCGACCGCTGAAAGTGAAGGAACTGGAGTTTGGTCTGGAACTGAAATTTTTTCAAAACCGCATTGGTTTCGATGCAGCCGTTTACCGTAAAAACACTATCGATGAAATTCTGAACGTACAGATCTCTAATGCCTCGGGCTATGACTTCACGAAGGTTAACGTTGGCAAACTGCGTAATGAAGGCATTGAACTCCTGCTCACCGGCACTATTCTGCAAGGGCGGGGATTAGGCTGGGAAAGTAGTTTCAACGTTGCGTTCAACCGCAGCGAAGTGGTTGAATTAGCCAACGGCCAAACCGCCCTGACGGTAGCTACCCAGCCTGACTTTGCCGGTATCATTACCCACGAAGTCGGCAAGCCAATGGCCTCGCTACAGGGCCGGGGTTATGCCCGCACGGCCACCGGCCAGCGCGTTTTTCAGGCGAATGGCCGACCAGCTTTCGACAACACGATAAAGACATGGGGCAGTGCTGTACCGACGTACTGGGGCGGCTGGACTAATACGTTTTCCTTTAAGGGCATCCGGGTATCGGGCCTGATCGACTTCAAAGGTGGGCACAAGCTGATTTCGTCAACGAATTATAACCTGTGGCGTCATGGTCTGCACAAGGGATCATTGCCGGGCCGGGATGGGGGCGTTCTGGGAGACGGTGTCCGGGCCGATGGGTCACCCAATGCTACCCGCGTGGCCAACGCGCAGTTGTTCTACGGCGACATCCGGAGCATCGGGCATTTTGTTGAAGAGTTCGTGTATGATGCCAGTTTCATCAAGCTTCGGCAGTTGACCATTGGCTACGATTTCTCGAAACTCCTGAAACGCAGTTCCCTGCGCGGACTAACACTGTCAGGTGTGGTTAACAACGTGGCGGTGCTGCGCAAGTTTACACCCAACATCGACCCCGAGCAGATTGGTGGCGCGTCGGATAACCTGGCGGGTATCGAGTCGGGAGCATTACCACTGACGCGCAGCATGGGCTTCAACCTGAATCTTAAATTCTAATTCGTGAATCATGAAAAAGACACTTATTCTGCTGGCCTTTGCTTCGGGGCTGGCCCTGAGTAGCTGTGATAAAGGCTTTGTCGAACTGAACCAAAACCCTACTCAGCCAACGACGATCAATCCGTTATTTCTGTTTGCCAATGCCCAGCGCAATTCGGTGTATCCGTCGGGCGTTACGCTCAACTACGAAATGCCCATTGTGCAGCAAACGCAGCATCTATCGGTCGTGGGTGTGCTGGAAGGGGGCAACCTAAACCGGCGTAACGACAACAACACGCAGGGCACCTGGAACCAGTTTTTTCCAAATGCCATCAAGCTGCTGGTCGATGTCACCGACAAAACCAAGGACGATGCCACGCGCTCGAATCTGTACAACATGGCCCGCATCTGGAAAGTATACACTTTCTCGGTGCTAACCGATACGTATGGTGACATACCGTATAAGCAGGCTGGCCTTGGCTACCTAAGCAGTACGTTTCTGCCCGCATATGACCCGCAACAGGAAATCTATCGCGATATGCTGACCGAACTGGAACAGGCGTCTGCCGCGCTTGATGCAGCTAAAACCAGAGAAGGGGGCGAATTACTGTACGCGGGCGACATTCCCAAATGGAAACGACTGGGCTATTCGCTCATGTTGCGGCTGGGTATGCGGCTGACCAAAGTAGACCCTGCTGCCGCCGAAGCCGCCGTCAAAAAAGCGTTTGCCGGGGGCGTTATGCAGTCGAATGCGGATAACGCTTTAATCCGTCATTCTGTCGCTTACCCAAATACCAACAATAATAACCTAAACGGCACCGAGCGGTCAAACTACTACCTGCACAAAACGTTCGTAGACTACATGAAAGGCCAGAACGATCCGCGCCTTCGGGCCATCAGCGTAGTGTATGATAACCCAAGTCTGCTGGTGACGGACCCTGCCCAGAAGGAAAATACTGACCCTGCCGCCCAGGTCGGCATGCCGATGGGTGTTGATGATAGTGATTTGCCCAAAACACCCGGATTTCCGGGCAAGGCTGGGGCCGGTTATAAATATTCGCAGATCAACCGACGGTCTTTGGGCAAAATCGACGCGCCGGTCTTCTTCGTAACCTATGCTCAAACGTCTCTATTGTTGGCCGAGGCAGCCCAGCGAGGCTGGATTACCGGCTCGGCAGGCGACCTGTTTAAAGCAGGTATCCGGGCACATTCGGAGCAATTGAAAGACTACGATCCCATTGCTACTGTGCCAGCGGCCGACATCAATACGTTCGTGAATAGCCAGACGCTGGGTACAGGGGCGAAAGCGCTCGAAGATATCAACACGCAGTATTGGGTAGCATCATTTCTGAACGGGCCGGAGGCTTTTGCCAACTGGCGTCGGTCGGGATTCCCGTCATTACAGCCGAATCCGTATCCCGGAAAAACGATCAAAGGACAGTTCATTCGTCGCCTGAATTACCCGGCTGCCGAGAGTTTTGTTAACAAAGCGAACTACACGACCGCTGTTGGCCGCATTACCGGCGGAGCCGACGATCTGGACGGACGCGTTTGGTGGGATAAGCAATAGGCTCTATTTTCTATCTGCATAATTGCCAGCAAGCCCGGTCATCATGGCCGGGCTTGTTTGTGTTATAAGACACATTCATTACGCTAAATAAAAGTTTCGACGTCCTCACTACGTCAGTGCGTACCTTGGCAGCACAAACACGTTCACCTCAACAGCAACCTAATCAACTGATTATCTGGATGCTATCGAAAAATCAGGTTCCTTATGAAACGTCGCCAATTTATTCAGACAACGCTGGCCGCTGCGCCTTTAGCAGCCAACATTCAACGTCAACAGTCATCAGACCGAAGCCCCAAAGGTTTTAAAGTAAAAGCAGGCGAGGGTCGATATCATGGGCATATTCAGTTGAAAGGTGTCAACGTAAACATTCAGGATGTAAAAATATCGGGCAAGGACACAAACGGTGATTTTGCCATGTTTGAACAAACAGGTTTGTCGCCAAAACGGGGAGTTGCCCTGCACATTCATCCGTTTCAGGACGAGATATTTACGGTGCTGGACGGGGAATATCATTTTCAGGTCGGCGACGATAAACACCAGCTCACGGCGGGCGATACTATTTTTTTACCCCGAAAAGTGGCCCATGCCTGGACACAGGTAAGTGAAAAAGGGCGAATGACCGTAATTGTTCAACCGGCGGGCAAACTTGAAGAGTTTTTCGTAACCATGTCGGAGCTGAAAGCACCCCCGACTCCGCAAGAATTAGCTAAAATTTTTGCCGCACACGACATGCAAATTGTTGGAGGTCCACTAAAAATTGATTGACGCTTTTATAACTAACGTAATCCAGCGAAACTGTTTTACTTCTCAAACACGACATCGGCAAAGTACGCTTTGCAGTCAGTGAACCAGCCATTGATCGAAAAACCCGTTTGCTGCGCCAGATTATCAATCTGAACGCGGGTGAACTTCCGGGATATTTCGGTATGAATAATCTCGCCGTATTGAAACGGTACCGTCATAGCAAGTGCCTTTATGTCCACCATCTGCGCTCGCTGGCTCACTAAGTACGAGCGGGCTTCGCCGGTTTCAGGGTTGTACACTTCGTAATGATCAAAAGCTGCGAGGTCGAAATTGGCATCGAGTTCGTTGTTGATACGTCGTAGCAGGTTCAGGTTGAAGGCCCGCGTCAGTCCCTGCCGGTCATTATATGCTGCATGAATAATAGCTGGATGTTTCTGTAGATCGAAGCCCGTCAACACCAGATCGCCGGGTTGGAGCCGGTCGTAAAGTTGCTGGTAAAAATCAATGGCTTCATCGGGCGTGAAGTTGCCGATGTTCGACCCCAGAAAGAGCACGATTTTCCGTACATCCGATGCTTCGGATAGTTGTTCGAGGGCATTAAAATAATCGTCGCAACGGGCATTTATCTGTAAATCAGGCCATTGTTTACGAACATCAGCGACTAATCCATCGAGTGCATCCGCCGATATATCGACCGGTGCGTAAACGAAATCTGCCTGTTGACCGGACAGAAAACCCAGCAGAATTTTTGTTTTCAGTCCATCACCCGCGCCAAGTTCAACCAGTTCAAAGGGCCGATTGTCGGGGGCAAATAACCGAAGCAAATCGGCTTTGTACGTATCCAGAATCTCGTATTCCGACCGGGTCAGGTAATAGTCCGGGGAGTGCATGATTTCCGCAAAAATCCGGCTTCCTTCCGCGTCGTAAAAAAACCGCGACGACAGGCGTTTGGGTATTTTTTGTAAGCCCGTCCGCACTTCATCGGCAAAGGCTGATTCGAGTTCATTCTGCTCGACTAACGGCGCAGAGGCTATTGATTCACTAAACGTATTCCCGTAAACTGCCATCGTTTGTCTGGTTGAAAAAAATTGCGGTACGTTGGTCGGGAGTGGCCGTCGGGCGTAGCCACCGACGCACCCCGCAAAACCAGTTGCCCGCTCATGAATTTACCATTGTATTCGCCTACAGCTCCCTCGGCGGTGTTGAAGCCAGGATAAGGCAGATAAGCCGAGTTGGTCCACTCCCACCGCGCTCCCCAATTAAGTTGACCACTGGCCGGGTTCATAGCACCCGAATCCACGGCGGCAACTTCCCATTCAAATTCGGTCGGCAAGCGCGTTCCCCGCCAGCGGGCATAGGCATCGGCTTCGTACTGGCTGACATGGCAAACGGGCGCGGCTGGGTCAACGGGTTGCAGTCCGTCGAAGGTATACTGCCACCATGCTCCATCGACCTTGTGCCAGTAGAGCGGAGCCTGAACAGCCTGCGCGTTCACCCACCCCCAGCCATCGGCCAGCCAATACCGAAAATTCTGATAACCACCTGCCTCTATGAAGTCGATGTATTCTCCATTCGTGACCAGATTCCCGGCCAGCGACGTATCGTTCAGATAAACTTTGTGGGGAGCCTGTTCATTATCGAAGCAGAAGCCATTACCCTGATAACCAATCTCATACAGTCCAGAATTAATACGTACTGGCGAGACAGACAGTTGTGGCTGACGCTCATAAACGGGCATATCAATCGCTGGAAGCAGCGGATTATGACCCAAAATGTATTTGATGTCTGTGATGAGCAGTTCCTGATGCTGCTGCTCGTGGTTCAGGCCCAGTTCAATGAGCGCGTGCAGGTCCGACGAGAAGTGGTTATCGTCTAAAAACCGGCTCATGTGCTCATCGACGTAAGCGCGATACGCATACACACCTGCCACCGTCGGGCGGCTCAGATTGCCCCGGTCGGTACGTAACACACGCTTGCCAACCGTTTCGTAATAACTATTGAAAACGTAGCTAAAATCGTCATGAAAAATCCGGTAATTCGGCGCATTGGGAACCAGTATGAACGTTTCCCAAAACCAGGTTGTATGGCCGAGGTGCCACTTCGGCGGACTAACATCCGCAACGGGCTGCACAACATAATCTTCGGTTTCCAGACCCCGACAAATGGCTTCAGAATGCGCACGAACGCGACAATAGGATTCCGTAAGGGTAGTTTCAGCAATCATTTCCGGGTTTCTGTTTGTTGTGTATCACCGAATTTCAACCCGGTGATACACAACATTAATCCTGAAATTACAACCAGAAATGAAGCCTCTTGTTCAATACTCAGCCATTTGCTGATCAGCGTAGCACCAGAGCCATCGTTCGCCCGGTTCAGCCGAGATAACGACCGGATGGCTACTGGCGTGAAAATGCTTTGTCGCGTGTTTATTCGGCGATGAGTCACAGCAAAGCGTCGTGCCACAAGTCTGGCAGGTGCGCAGATGAACCCACGAATCGCCGGTTTTGACGCATTCGTCGCACTCGTATTCGCGGGCAGGGCGAACTTCTGTCAGGACGGAAAGATGGGTGCAAATAGTTTTTTTCAGCATTGTTACGTTAATTCTCTGCCAGGTATTTATGAACGAAACTCACGGCCATAGCGCCTTCGCCTACGGCCGATGCCACACGGTTCATGGCTCCAGCCCGAACGTCGCCAGCCGCGAAAATGCCCGCACTGCACGTTTCGAGCGCGAACGGCTCCCGGTTATATCGCCAAACCTGCTTAAAATCAGCGTACTTGGCCAGATCGCGGCCTGTAGCGATAAAACCTTTCGGATCTTTTATAATATCCATTTCAATCCAGTCGGTGAGAGGTTTGGTGCCGATGAAGATGAATAGCCCGGCAGCCTTAACCGTCTGGCGTTCGTGCGAATCCATATTCTCCAGCACTAAGCATTCAAGTTGCTCTTTTCCTAGACCTTCAACGACTTCGGTGCAACCGAGCACCTTAATATTCGGCGTTTTTTCAATCTGGTCGATCAGGTATTGCGACATTGTTTCGGTGAGATCGGGCCGACGCACGCAAATACACACCTCCGACGCCGTTCTCGACAGGTACATTGCTCCCTGACCCGCTGAATTTCCCCCACCAACAATGTAAACCGACTTACCCTTGAACGCATACGCTTCGGTGGTGGCGGCACCGTAATAAACGCCCGCACCGGTAAACTTGTCGAGGCTTTCGTTGTCGAGTTTATGATACGCTACGCCCGTGCTCAGCACAATGGCCCGCGTGACCACCTCGCTCCCATCCGACATATTGATGTGTTTGTACTGCCCCGCCGATTTAATGGAAACAACTTCCTGCGGGGCCAGAAACTCCACCCCGAACCGCTGCGCCTGGGTAATGGCCCGACGGGCGAGGTCGGCTCCACTCAGGCCGTTCGGGAAACCGAGGTAGTTCTCAATCCGCGAACTGGTTCCGGCCTGGCCACCGGGAGCGCGTTTATCAATCAAAATTGTTTTCAGTCCCTCGGAGCCGCCATACACCGCAGCAGCCAATCCCGCCGGACCCGCCCCAATAATAGCCAAATCGTATAGACTTCGGGAAGCCTTTGGCTGCAAACCAAGTTTCTCGCCTACGCCAGCCAGTGTTGGCTGTTTTAGTACAGTGCCATCACCGAGAACAACGGCGGGCAACTCGTTGGTTTTGAGCTCGTGTAAGTCAAGCAATGGCTGTGCACGCGAATCATTTTCTACATCGATCCACTGGTACGGAAACAGGTTTCCCGCCAGAAAATCTTTCAGTTCATGAGAGCGTGGCGAAAACTGGTATCCCACCAGTGTTAGCCCTTCAAAAGCCGGTCGATAATCCGATTGCCAGTCGCTGAGCAGATCATCCAGAACGGGGTAAAGTTTTTCTTCGGGCGGGTCCCAGGGTTTAGCGATGTAATAATCTAACTGCACTTCATTGATAGCCCGCACAGCCGCGTCGATGTCGGCATAGGCTGTCAGCAGTACCCGCTTGGCATTTGGAAATATCTTCCGGGCCTTTGCCAGAAATTCGACACCGGTCACATCGGGCATTCGCTGATCGGACAGAAACAGGGCTACTTCCTCCCCTTTTTTCTTCAGTTCAGGCAACGCATCGAATGCTTCCTGAGCCGAACTTGTGCACAGAATGCGGTATTTTTTCCGGTAATGCTGGCGCAAATCATGCTGAATGGCCTGCAATACCTGCGGGTCGTCGTCAATGGAGAAAATGATGGGGAGTTTCATAGGTTGGGGAATTCAGTCACTCAGTCATTTATTCAACTGGCAGGCAAACAACAAACTCGGTGTGACCCGGTTGTGAGTGGACTTTAACAGAGCCATTGTGGTGTTTTATAACCGATTGTACAATATCGAGACCAAGTCCGGTTCCTTTTCCAATGCCTTTTGTCGTGAAAAATGGCTCAAAAATATGGTCTTTTACGTCGTCGGGAATACCCGTTCCATTGTCGATTACGCTGGTCAATACAAACTCGGTTCCGTCTGAACGCCGGTCAACTTCGGTGTTTATTTCGAGCTTTCCACCGTCGGGAAGGGCGTCGATAGCGTTGTCGATGAGGTTCGTCCAGACCTGATTCAGTTCGCCCGGCCAGCCGCAAACGATAGGTAAATCATCCGGCATGGTTATCGTTACGGCGATGTGTTTACTTCTGACTTTGTGATCCAGGAGAGCCAGTGTGCTACGTATGCCTTCGGCCAGTTGAAGGGACTCTTTTCCACCGCCCCGGTCCATGTGGGTATAGTTTTTTATGGAGTTAATCAGCGTCGAAATTCGTTTGGAGGCTTCGCTGATGTCCAAAACCAGTTTTTCGGTCACCAAATTATTGACGAGCCAGGCCGTTACGCCCGCCAGATTTTCATCGCCAATTTTCTCCAGAACCCCCTCCAGATCATCGACCGTGAAACCGTATTCGACCAATGGTCCGGCCAGATCGACCGAATCATCAACGCCATGATCGTCGAGCCAGTCGGTCACGTCATCTTCCAGACTGCTACGTTCGAGGAGCGTCAGTGTTGACCCCGTGCTCACGTTTTGGTCCAACTTTTTAAAGAATACCGCGTTCACCGAATCCACCTGCTCGTCAGTCAGGCTGAGGTGCATGATGGCTTTGAAGGCCTCGGGCGTGGCACGCATATGCGTTCTGAGCGTATCGGCCGAGCGCACCACAGCCGCCACCGGGTTGTTCAGTTCATGCGCCAACCCCGCCGACAATCGCCCAAGCGAGGCCATTTTTTCATTTTGCTGAGTCAACTTTGTAAAATCCCGAACGCGCGTAGTCATCTGGTGGACAAGACTTTCCGTTAGTTCGTAGGACGAGTGTATGAGATCAGGAAAGTGGTCGCGGTGGATTCTGAGCAGACGTACGGGCGTTTCGGCAATGAGGTAATTCGTCAGGTTTTTCATCCGCGAAAAAGGCAACAACCCCATCACCGAATGCGACTCGAAGGATAGCAGTTCATCACCTGCTCCGCCACTGCCTGCATCAACCCGAATGCGGCCATCAAGTAATAACAGTAGGTGATCGACTGACTCATCCGGTTTGTAAAGTACGGTCTCTTCGGGGAACGACACTTCTTCTGCCCGGTCGATCAGCCACTGAAGTTGACCATCAGGCACAGACTCAAAAGCAGGAAACTGACGTAGCGTTTCAAGTGAATTCATGAAAAAAGAGGAGATTAGCAGCCAGACTGGTAACTAATTATGATGGCGATTAGTTACAGAATTGCCTGAAAACCACCCGCCCGATGCGCCCTATTTTAGTCCTGCTTTGTTTGCTGACTTCCGCTTTCCGGTCCGACAAACCCGCTTACCAGTTCTACACGACATCGCTGAAGACAACGACGTATGCCAAACTTCTTCGCCAGGCTACCGATGCCGACGTGGTGCTGTTCGGCGAATTGCATAACAATCCTATTTGTCACTGGCTCGAACTCCAGTTAACTAAAGATTTGCAAGCTGCAAAAAAAGGAAATCTTGTGCTCGGTGCCGAGATGTTTGAGGCCGATAATCAGGGCGCGTTGAGCCAGTATGTGGCGGGTGCGATAACCGGGAAAGAGCTGGCAACTCAGGCCCGGCTTTGGCCTAATTATGATACAGATTATAAGCCCATTACGGATTTTGCGCGCGAGCAGCACATTCCGTTCATTGCCACCAACGTACCGCGTCGGTATGCCCGGTTGGTTTCGCGGCAGGGGCTGATTGCACTCGATACGATTTCGGCAGAAGGAAAACGCCAGATGGCTCCGCTCCCGCTTACGGTTGACCTGACCCTGCCCGGCTACAAAGCCATGATGGATATGATGTCGGGCGGACCGTCGCATAGCACGACGGGTACGAATGCCGCAGCTAATCCGCACGGTGGCAACTCCGATATGACGGCTAATTTTGCTCGTGCTCAGGCAATTAAAGACGCGACAATGGCCTATTTTATTTTACAAAACTTAAAATCAGGTCAGACGCTGCTGCACTTCAATGGCGATTATCACTCCAAAAACTTCGAGGGTATTGTCTGGTATCTGCGTCAGCGACAACCGTCGCTGAAAATTCTGACCATCTCATCAGTCGAACTATCTGACACGGAAAAACCCACCGACGAAAACCGAAACCTCGCTGATTTCATCCTGGCCATCCCTGCCGATATGACCAAGACCTATTAGGGAAGGGTCAGGATTTGTCAGAGATAGTCAAGAGTGGTCAGGGATAGTCAGGGACTGAGTTGACACCGGGCTGAAGCCCGGTGCAAGTCATCTTTCACTGAGCGAATCACTTGCGCCGGGCTTCAGCCCGGTGTCAACTTAATCCCTGGCACACTCAACAATCCCCAACTACAACCCTTTGGCTTTATCAACCAACTGGATAAACTCCTGCCGATAGCCGTATGGGTCATATGTCATAGCCGCTGAGGCCCAGCCCTTTACTTTATCGTAAGTAGCGTTTCCCTTATACGCTGAGTTACGGAGCAGCAAACCGTAGGCTGCTACAGAAGCCGCAAAACGCATGTTTTCGCTGGCGAGAGTAAACGCAGGAGCGGTATCGAAAATGGGCAGGTCGATGGCCTGGCTGCTGACCGCAGTCGGCTGTTTATAACGGAAATTTATCGTGAACGTTGGGACTTCCCGGCGGCCGGCCTGATCCAGTACGTTGGTTACCGGCACAGGTACAATTTCATACAGCGCCGTGATGGTCTGCCCGGCGTTGATTTCACCCGCATCTTCTTTGTCGTTCGTAAAATCTTCTTTTTTCAGCAGTCGGTTTTCGTAGCCAATCAGCCGATACGCTTTCACCTGATCGGGATTAAACGTCAACTGAATTTTTACATCTTTCGCTACGGTATAAAACTTACTGAACTCCTCCACGAACACTTTCTGTGCCTGTTTTAGATTGTCAATGTACTCGTAATTGCCATTGCCTTTATTGGCAACCTGCTCCATCATACCGTCGTTGAGGTTGCCGGTTCCAACGCCTACTACGGTCAGAAAAATGCCTTTATCCCGTTTGCTGACAATCAAATCGACCAACTCTTTCTGACTGCTCGGTCCTACGTTGAAATCGCCGTCGGTCATCAGAATAACGCGGTTATTGCCGCCCTCAACTAAGTTCTTCTCCGCAATGTCATACGCCGTAATGATGCCCTGCGCTCCGGCCGTGCTGCCGCCCGCGCCCAACTGACTAATCGCCGATTTGATCTTACTCTTTTCGGAACCGCTGGTTGCACCCAGCACCACGCCCGCCTGCCCGGCATACGTAACGATGGCCAGTTTATCCTGCGCCCGGAGATTATCGACAAAGTTTGGTAAGGCTTCTTTCAGCAAGGCTAATTTGTTCGGATCACTCATTGAACCTGACACGTCGACCAGCAGAACAATGTTGGATGGCAACAGATTCTCTTTCGCAATCGACTGGCCTTTTATGCCAATCCGAATCAATTTGTGGGTGCTTTCCCACGGACATTCGCTCACTTCTCCATTGACCGCAATCGGCTGACCATCGGTCGGGTCGGCATAATTGAGCGGGAAATAATTGACTAATTCCTCCGTTCGGATCGCGTCTGCGACAGGCTTGCTATTGGTCGCCAGAAACCGCCGGACGTTGGCGTACGAAGCACCATCGGCATCAATCGAAAAGGTAGAGGTTGCCTCTTTCGCTACGTCGACAAATGGATTCTCGACAATGGTGTTGTACTGCTCGACGCTAATTGGCTCCGTTCCGCCGATCATATCCGAGGTATTGGCATAACTGGCGCTGTAGGAAGGATATGGACTGCTTTTGTCGCTGGCCATTTCGCAGCCCGTTACCAAAAACATACTGATGGCAAACAGGAATATCTTTTTCATACATGTGCTGGATTCAGATAGAAACAGATGAGAGTCAGCACGAATGACCCGGCGACAGATAGAAGGGTTGTAAGTGACAGCAGATAATTGCTGGTGTACTATTCTGTGCGAACACCGGGATTTATTCCGGTGCAAGTCACAGAATCCATAATTAGCTAATTTTTTAAATCCATTGGCCACCCATCGTAGTTCTCAGACCGGCAACCCTTTCAACGTCTATAATTCAGACAATTATGATTAAGGACTTATTCAATCTTTCTGGCAAAAACGCCCTCGTGACGGGGTCAAGTCAGGGAATTGGCCGGGCCATTGCGCTGGCA
>JANPJE010000524.1:0-2664 GCA_031425355.1 Spirosoma sp.
GACGCCTTTTCAGCGTAGTTGGCATCGGCAGTCTGCTCATCACTAACGCGGTACTGATCGCGTAACCACTGGTCATACCGGCTCCGGAAATCGTTTGACTGCGCATACGTCCGAACCATCGCGCCTACTGCCCGCACCGCCGACGCCCGTGCTGCGTCAGAAAGTTTTCTGCCAATCTGGCGAACCTGATCAGGTAACTCAGTAGTGGGATTTTCCGTCGTCAGTTGATAAAACGTCTGGTTATGGACCTGCTCCGTCGTCAGTTTCAGGTCGGTCAGTACGTCGGTAGGGCGGGCGGCCATCCAGAGAGCGGCCCCGGCAAGGAGTGTAAGGGAGAGGAAGGGTTTCATTGGTTCAGTCCGGCGTTCCGGTTGTTGTTTTGGTAGACAAAATTTATGCTTGCGTACAGAATATTCGTCGGCAGAAATGGGGCTTCACTGCCCTATTTACCTATATATCAGCCTATTAGTTAATGTTCGTTACTATAATCGCTTCACCCGAAAAACCCCCTTGACGCTTGCCGTACCGACCGTAGCCGGAATGGAACCTGTGTTAATCCAGCCGGATGTAGTCACCTTAAACGTACCGCTAACCCAGTTGCTATCGTCACCATTAACCCGCAGCGAGCCACCGCTCACGATGCCCTTGCCATAGATGTGCTGATATAAGAGTTTGCCTTTTACGTAATTGAAATAAACGTCGGTCCCCCTTACCCAACCATACACACCCGTGGGTTTGCCCACCCAGCCCAAGCTCACATATTCTTCCCCGAACGTAGTGAGGATAACATTTTGCGTACTGTTGATATTGGCTGCAGCCGGATAGGTTTGCCACCCGCCCCCGTTCACCTGAATCGAAACACCCTCCGGAGCCACAAACAGATTGGCTACTAACCGAATGTCTTTGAAAACCTTACCGTCTATCGTCACCGATTTGTTGAGGAACACGCTCACCACCTCCGGATTGTCGGTCGGAATATGATTGGGTGCATAATAGTCGCCGGTGTTCTGTCTGTGTATCAGCGTACCATCGCCCAGAAAAGCCCACCGCTCAATGTATTTGGCCGGAATTAGCGTCGGTAGCGGGACGAACAGTTCTCCATTGGGGATTTCTACGGCTTCGGTAAATGCCTGATATACATTAAGATGGACAGTTTCTCCCGGATTTAGAAAAGCCTGATTCGGTGAGATGTGCATGGTTTGGAAAAGGCCCCAATCGCTGAAATGCGTCGTTTGAGTCGTTACCGTTCTGGTCACTGTATCCAAACTCGTGACAGCAGGGGATTTCCAAGCCCCATTGTCGGTCTGGTAGGCCACCCGAAGTGCTTCGGGTGCTGACCCATTTACATCGTGGGCATCGTACTGAAACGTAATGGTAGCGGGTTTGGCAAAAGTCAGGCCGTGGGGTGTCAGCCGGAAAGCCTGCCCCGTGCCAGCCGGGCAGTGATTATTGGTCAGGGGTTGCATCGAAATGGTCTGATTTGCGGCCAGCGCACCCGCCGGAATCTGAATCTGAATTCGTTTATCAATCGATTGAATAGTGCCTCCGGCTGGACCGATAATGGCAGTAATCGCTGCGCCTTCGGGCGTACCAACGGGCGTCACGGCTCCGGTAGCTGGGGTGGGTGGTGTATCGGGTGTCTCCACCGGCGTCGGGTCGACAATGTCCGTTTCTTTTTTGCAGGAAACAGCCAAAATGGTGAGCAGCAGGCTGATGAGAAGGACAAATCCACGCTGGGCGAGTCCACGCCGGGCAAATAAGTTGTTCATTGGTTTTAGAGGAATGGGTCGGCAGTCCGATGGGTCGGCAGCCCGATGGGTCGGTACAACGATTATTGATTGATGGATCAAAGGTGGTGGGTTGCCTGTGCCTGCCCAATACGATAGTCCCCGAAACGGAAAAAGCCCGACATGAAACGTCATAGCGGGCTTATCAGGGTTTGTAAAATTCTACATCAGGACGAAGGATGAGACTAAAGGCTACTTTCGCAAGTGGCTCATCATCGTCCGTTACGTTACTTTACGTATTTTTACGCCCTTAATTGACTTCGATAGTAGTGAAGATTGACGTAACTTCGTTCATGCGGGTAGTGGGTATTTTGGGGGCACTGTTAATTGGGGGGCTGAATGCGGCATCGTCGCAGGTGGTTATCAGCAACTCCGACGAACCGACTTTATACGCCTATTGCCAGCAGTTTCAGACATTATATACCAAAATTCGGGAGCAGCGCGTAACACCCGATTCAGCCCGGATGGAGTTCAGCAGCATCATGCACGGGTTGCAGGCACGGTTTCGCAGTATGGAAAGCTATAAGCAGGATTCACTCCAGCGCGACAGCCTTCGGCGAACTGGCTTGTATTTCAGCTTTCCATTGCGCGGTTACACGACCAGTGCAATTGGCGGTACGCACGGCGAAGGCTACCGGGGAAACGGTTTCGACCTGTTCGATTATAAAGTACGCGGCAGCCATCCCGCACAGGATATTTTCATCAGCGACCGCAATCAGGACATTATTGACGACCGAACGACTAAACCCGTCGATATTCTGGCCATGAGCCGGGGATTGGTTCTGGCGATTGAAACCGACTGGAAACCCGGCTCCGAGTACCGGGGAGGTAACTGGATTTGGGTGTATGACCCCATCCTTCACGGGCTGTTTTATTA
>JANPJE010000525.1:0-3346 GCA_031425355.1 Spirosoma sp.
AAAGGTGTCGGTCTCGCAAATATAACCCACTACGTTGTAGATTTTCTGCGCTGACACTTCATTGGATACGGGTGGATTCGAGATGTTTTTGATGTCGTGCCAGGCATCGTACATCATCGGGCGAATCAGGTGATTCAGCCCCGAGTTTACCTGAACGAACGTCCGGTTCGGGTTTTCTTTAACGACGTTGACGTTCACCAGCAGATGACCCGACTCACTAACCAACAACTTGCCCGGCTCGAAACACAACTCTACTTGACGGCCGTATCGAACACAGAAATCCTGAAAAGCGGCTGACACTTTCTGGCCCAACTCCGCTATATCCGTGAAGTAATCGCCGTCTTTATACGCCACTTTGAAGCCACTGCCAAAGTCCAGGAAATGCAGATCAGGGAAATCAGACGCCAAGTCGAACAGTACCTTCGCGCCATCTAAAAAAGCATTGGCGTTTTTGAAATCAGAGCCAGTATGGATGTGCAAGCCAACAACAGAAATGCCGTATTTATTTACTGTCGACAGAATATCAGTCCGTTGCAGAATTGAAATTCCGAACTTGGAATCTTCGTGACCCGTCTGAATTTTGATGTTTCCGCCCTCGGTGATGTGCGGATTGATACGTAGTCCAACCGCAATCTGATCGCCATAGGTTTCGCCAATCTGCTGCAGGAGTGGCAAACTGTCTACGTTGATCCGAAGACCCATACCGATGGCTTCCTGAATTTCGGCGAAGGCGTTGCCGCTGGGCGTAAACATGATCTGATTCGGCTCAAAACCGGCAATCAACGCCAGCCGGGCTTCGTTTACAGACACCACTTCGATGTCAATGCCCTGCTGCCGCATCAGCTTCAGAATCGACACGTTGGTCAGGGCTTTGGCAGCATATTTTATCTTTAGGTCTACCCCACTGAATGCGGACCGGAGCAAGCCGATTTTTTCGATAATTTTGTCGGCATCATACACATACAAAGGTAAACCGAACGCGTCGGTGATATCCAGTACGTTAACGCCTTGAATCTGGTAGGTTTGGTTATTTAGTTGCATAACTTCATGAAACGAACCGCAAAATTACGCCATCTTTCCCCCATGTACAAAATTCAGTTTCTCTTAGTCCTCGCGCTCGCCTGTCCTCCCCTTTTATTCGGACAGTCGAAGGGGGAACAACCGGCCAACCGACAAGCGTCTTTTACAGCCCACCTGCTCACCGATCAGGTGGAACCCGGCAAAAAGCACGAATACGAACGGTTAATCGAGGGCCAGAAGGTGAGCCTGCCCTACCCGACCCCGTTCCAGCACCAGCAGCGGTGGCAGATCGCCCCGCCGACGTTTCGCTTAAGCGCCGGAAGCTGAACCTCCGTCAACGAACCTGACAGGTAGCTGCCAGTTTGTGGGCGTATGTTATTGCACCGGGATAAATCCCGGTGCAAGTCATCATTCACTGCATAAGTCACTTGCGCCAGGATTTATCCCGGTGTACCCTTATCTAAAAATACCCCATGAATTTTCACAAATTTCCCGACCACGACACGCTCTCGCAGGCAACAGCCGAATACATTGCGGCACTTATCAACCGGAAGCCGGGCGCGCTACTGTGCTTAGCATCAGGCGACACCCCCATCGAGACGTACCACCGGTTTGTGGCACTGGCGCAGGCCGGGCGGGTGGATGTTAGCCAATGTACGTTCGTGGGATTGGACGAATGGGTTGGTTTTGGCCCGGAGGATGCCGGCAGTTGCTCGTACTACGTATTCAGGGACCTGTTCACGCCACTGAAACTTCGCCCGGAGCAGGTTCATGTATTCGATGCCAAAGCGGCTGATCTGGAGGCTGAATGTTCCCGAATAGATGCCCTCATCGACTCGCGCGGTGGGCTTGATTTATTGCTCGTGGGTATGGGTATGAACGGGCATATTGCCCTCAACGAGCCGGGAACTCCCTTTACGCTGGGTTGTCACGTCGTTGAACTGGCGGAAAGCACGAAAACCGTTGGTCAGAAGTATTTCGAGAAAGAAACCAAACTAACTCTGGGCATTACGCTTGGACTGCGGCATTTAACCGAAGCCAACGAGGTAATTCTGTTGGTGAGTGGGGCGAAAAAAGCACCCATGCTCCACGAAGCACTGACCGGCCCGGTCACCGAACAGGTTCCAGCCAGTATTTTGCAAACGAAGTCAACCGCACAGATTTGGCTGGATGAAGCAGCGGGAAGTTCATTATAAATGGGTCAGGAAAGGTCAGAAGGTAGCCAGGAAATGGTCAAAAATTGCCATTTTCGTGAGCATCTCCTGACTATATTTGACTACATCTGACTACTCATGCCCACCTCTGCTCTTCCTGTTTCCCGCCGAACCGAAGTCCTTGCGGGTATTTCGACCTTTCTGGCAACGATGTACATTATTGTTGTCAATCCGGCCATTCTGAGTCAGGCAGGTTTGCCGTTCAGTGGCGTGCTAACGGCGACGGTTTTGCTATCGTTTTTTTGCAGTATGATGATGGGTCTCTATGCCCGCAACCCGATTGTTGTCGCACCGGGTATGGGCATGAACGCCTTTTTCACCTTTACGGCCGTGAAGGGCATGGGGATTCGGCCGGAGATAGCCCTCGGTGCCGTGTTTTGGGCGGGTATACTGTTTCTTCTTCTGTCGATTCTGAATGTCCGGTCGGCGATTGTGAAAGCGATTCCGCAGCCGCTACGTTACGCTGTTTCGGCGGGCATCGGGCTGTTTATCACGCTGATTGGCTTCGAGAACGCCAAATTTATCATTGCCAATCCCGCTACGTTGGTGAGCATCGCCAAACTGAACGACCCCATTGTACTGACCTTCGTGTTCGGATTATTGCTAACGAGTGTGCTTGTCGTGCGCGACATACCGGGAGCCATTATTATCGGCATCATCGTAACAACGCTGGTAGCCTGGCCCGTCGGTCGGTTTTGGGGCGATGCATCAGCGGTGAATTTCGGGCAAAAAACATTAGTCAATTTTCAGGGTATCTGGGCTGCACCTGATTTTTCTCTGATTGGAAAATTAGACCTGATGGGTTCGCTGTCGTGGTCGTTATGGCCGGTCATTTTCGCCTTTGCGTTCACCGATCTTTTCGATAGCCTGTCAACGTTTGTGGGCGTCGCCGAAGCGGGTAATCTACACGACGCTGATGGTCAGCCGCGCAACCTGAACCGCTCTCTGTTGACGGATGCCGTAGCGACAACATTGGCAGGTGTATTTGGTACCAGTCCCGGCACGGCCTATATCGAGTCGGCGGTGGGTATTGCACAGGGCGGACGCACGGGACTAACGGCGATTGTGGCGGGTTGCTGTTTTCTACCCTTTTTATTTCTTTCGCCCCTGCT
>JANPJE010000526.1:0-1523 GCA_031425355.1 Spirosoma sp.
AAACACCCCGCCGGGCTACGGTCGAGCAACTCAGTTGGGGGTTGTTTTTGCTGTCGCTGGGCTTATTCATGAAAGTCACCATTGCCGATGGGCTGCTGGCCGAAACCGCCGACCTGATTTTCAGCTTACCGTTCCCGGTGCAAACACTCGATGCCTGGACGGGTGTACTGGCGTTTTCGGGGCAAATCTTTTGCGATTTTGCGGGCTATTCGACCTGTGCCATTGGCGTATCACTGTGCTTAGGGTTCGTGCTGCCCGAAAATTTCCGGTATCCGTATGCAGCCATTGGGTTCTCCGACTTCTGGCGTCGCTGGCACATTACGCTCTCAACCTGGCTCCGCGACTACCTGTACATACCGCTGGGTGGTAACCAACACGGTTCCGTCCGAACGTATGTCAATCTGATGATTACCATGCTGCTGGGTGGCCTTTGGCACGGCGCTTCGTGGACCTTCGTCGTGTGGGGCGCGTTGCACGGGCTGTTTCTATGCGTTGAGCGATTTTGGCGCGACCGGTCGGCCCGCCGACGGGCAAAAACTGCCGAATTGGTGATGGATAAACCCTTGATAGCTCAGGCTTCGATTATTCGGCCGGTAACGTTTTCTAACTCGTTTACCAAGTTCGGGCTGGCCCTGCTAACGCTGTTTTTGGTGAACGTTACGTGGGTATTTTTCCGGGCACCTACATTCAACGGGGCTATGTTGCTGCTATTGTCGATGTTTGGCGTCATTCCTAACGGGGCACCAATGCTCACCAATTTGTCCATTCTGACCGTCGGGATTATCACCGTACTGCTGATCGCCTGCCACTGGCTGATGCGCGACAGTTCGCTGGTTGCACTCTCGAAGCGCTTACCCTGGTGGGTGCTGAGTATAGCCTGGGTAAGTATGCTGATTCTGGTGATTCTGACACAGAAAAGCAGCGGCTCATTTATCTACTTTCAATTCTAACAGAAATTCCTGGGTACGCATTAACTCATAAACCACATGCAATCCGTTCGCCTTCCCATGCTGATAAGCAGTTTATTACTGCTTACCCACCTCCAGATATGTCCGGTTTGGGGACGAGTAGATACCCTGCGTGCTTTTCCCCAAAATCGCTTCGTGGACGGAGGTATAGCTTTTTCGCAGTATATGATGAAAAATCTCCGTTACCCACTGGAAGCGATGCAGACCGCTACTGTGGGGACAGAACTGGTTTCGATAATTGTAACACCAGCGGGCAAACTGGACAACCTAACGATTATCAATTCGTTAGGGAAAGCCATTGACGGAGAGGTAATGCGATTATTCCGATCAACCCGTAAACTTTGGCTGCCCGCCGACCAGTCAGCCAGTCAGGACAGCATTATGCTGTTCATACCCGTCAAGTTTACGTTAACGGATGGATCAGGGGATAAAGACTTTTATGTGGAAGCCGTCAAGCCTGATTTCATTCTGAACGAAATTGTCGTAGTCGGCTACCACTCGCGGGTTAGTCTCGATGTACGCGACGATGCGTATTACGTAAACGAGTTGAGTTCG
>JANPJE010000527.1:0-3209 GCA_031425355.1 Spirosoma sp.
CTTTCGTATACCCCAGTTTTTTGTTCTGGATGTAATTGAGTTGCTGATAAACGACGGTTGTGCCTATGGTCAGGACTATCGAAATAAAGAACTGAACAACCACCAGACCGCTCCGTAATCCGATGCTGTTTTTGCTCGACGTGAACTTGCCTTTCAGTACGCTGACCGGGGTGAACGACGACAGGAAAAAAGCGGGATAACTCCCCGCCAGTACCCCTACAATCAACCCAAACAATAGCAGGCTCGGCAATAACCAGGGATTCGTCAAGAAGTTGACCACCAGCTCTTTACCGGCCAGGCTATTGAAAAGCGGTAACGTCAGATACACGAACCCAATGGCCAGCAGCATGGCAATGGCCGTCAGCAATAATGATTCGATCAGAAATTGATTGGTCAGCGCCATCTTCGCCGATCCCAGCACTTTCCGGACGCCTACCTCTTTGGCCCGCTTCGAGGCTCCGGCGGTGGACAGATTCATGAAGTTGATGCAGGCAATCAGCAACATAATCAGCGCGATAGCCCCGAAAATATACACGTATTGTATGTTGCCGTTCGTGCCCAGATCGTGGGCAAAATCCGAGTGCAGGTGAATATCGGTCAGGGGTTGTAGGAACAGACCAATATCGTTGCCCTTTTTGCGAAACTGAGCTAAACTCATGCCCATTCCCCGTTGCAATTGCGGCCCTATGTATGTTGAGACAACCTGCGGCAGTTTGGCGGCCAATCGTTTGTAATCGTAGCCTTTGGGCAATACCAGATACGTATAAAATTCAGAGGTCATCCAGGACGGGGCCTTGGCATCCGGCAAACTGGCCATCGACACAAACAGATCGAAATGAAAGTGCGAGTTGGCGGGTATCCGGTCAATGACGCCGGTTATTTGATACGTAGCGTTCCAGCTTTTTATGGTGATTACCTTCCCGATTGGGTCTTCGCTGCCGAAGTATTTCCCGGCCATTTCCTGCGTAATAACCGCCGTATTTGGCTGGACGAGAGCCGTTTTAGCATTGCCTTCGAGAAGGGGCAGTGTGAATACCTGAAAAAAATTGGAATCGGCATAGGCAACAGCGGCATCTCTAAACGGCTTATTCCCGACCATAATCACCGGCGAGCCGCCGATGCGTAGCCGGGTCGCTTCCTGCACCTCCGGGTAGTCGGCTTTCAGGGTTTGGGCGGTGGGCGGCATCACATGTGCTTCGTTCATTTTCCCGCCGTTCATGGTACCCCGAAAAACGACCCGCACAATCCGGTCGGCTTTTTCATTGAAGCGGTCATAGCTAAGCTCATCGAGCACGAACAGGCTGATGAGCAGGCACGTAGCCATGCCAATAGCCAGCCCAATGATGTTGATGGCCGAAAAAACCTTGTTGCGAACAATGTTCCGCCAGGCGATTTTAAAATAGTTTCGTAGCATGATTTTTGGGGGAAACGGGAGGAGGCACGAGTAAGATGAAGGGAAAAGAAACCCTCCTTCCGTTCATCCCTTTACTCCGATCTGAGTGATTTAACGGGGTTCATCAACGCAGCTTTCACACTCTGAAAACTCACTGTCAACAACGCAATGCCGATGGCCAGCGTACCGGCCAGCGCAAAGACCCACCAGGCAATATCGATTTTGTAGGGGAAGTCCGCCAACCACCGATTCATAGCATACCAGGCAATCGGACTGGCAATGACGATAGCAATCAAAACCAGTTTCAGGAAATCTTTTGAGAGCAGGGCCACGATGCTGGACACGCTGGCCCCCAGTACTTTACGCACCCCGATTTCTTTAGTACGTTGTTGTGCGGTGAACGTAGCAAGGCCAAGCAAACCTAAGCAGGATACCAGCACCGCCATCAGCGTGAAAAAGCCAAATACCTGCCCGAATCGCTCATCAGCCCGGTATTGTTTGTCGTACCGTTCATCCAAAAATGAGTAGGAGAACGGGTCCGTTGGGAAAAATTGCGTCCAGGCCTGCTTAACGACGGCTATCGCCTGGTTGGGATTGCTGTTGGCGATCTTGATGGATAACTGACCATTTACGCCGGGATCTAATCGTAAAATAAGTGGCTCGTAAGCTTCCCGAAGCGACTGTTGATGAAAATCATCGACAACCCCAACGATGGTGAGCATATCACCCCAAAAATCAATTTTTTTGCCAAGTGCTTTCTCCGGATTGTCGAAGCCTAACTGTCTGATTCCGGTTCGATTGAAAACCACCGCGTCCTTCTCGCCCAGCTTCGTGTCGAAATTTCGCCCGGCAATTACCTTCATACCGAACGAGTTAATAAAGTCGTAATCAATCCCAATCACACGGTATTGTTTGCCCGTTGCTTCGGGCGTGCCCGCCACCCGGATGCCGCCCGCGTTGAAATCTACTTTCTCGCCAGGAATAGCACCCGACACGGCAACGCTCCTGATGGCAGACTGCTGGAGCAGATACGCTTTGAAGGCCTTCGTTTGGTTGATTCGCGTAGAGTCGTTCATCGGTTTATCCAAAATCAGTGTCTGACCGATGTCGATTCCCAAGTTTTGACTACGCATAAACTGCAATTGGCGAAATACCGTGATGGTGCCAACAAGCAGGAATACCGACGCCGAAAACTGAATGACGACTAATGATTTTCTCAGAAATACACCCTCTTTAAAGGCGGAAACGCCATTTTTCAGGACCGAAACCGGATTGAAGCCCGATAATACAAACGCCGGATACGCCCCTGACAACAGCGTTCCAATGGCATACATCGTACCTAAGCCGATCCAGAAACGGGCCGACCATACAAACGAGTGGGTTAACTGCTGATCGGTAAACTGGTTGAACAGCGGAAGCGCGACGACGATACCAATGAACGCCACCACAACGGCGATGAAGTTGAGCAGAGCCGATTCGATCAGGAACTGGCCAATCAACTGACTTCGGTATGAACCTACCGCCTTCCGAACGCCCACTTCCTTTGCCCGGCCAATGGCGCGGGCCGTTGCCAGATTGATGTAGTTAATCCAGGCAATGGCAATGATAAAAAAAGCAACACACAGCAAAACATACACCGAATTGCCATCCCCATTGGGGCTGGCTTCCATCATAAAATGGGAGTACAGATGAATGTCCGGAAGGGGTTGTAACTGCAAAGCCAGCCGGTTACCCGTTTTTGAATCTACTTCGCCCTTTTTTTGCAGAAAAGCCGGAAATTTGGCAGCCAGTTTTTCGGGATTCACGCCCTGTTGCA
>JANPJE010000528.1:0-9364 GCA_031425355.1 Spirosoma sp.
GCGTTGGGTAGTTTGTGTGCGATTCCGTCTGATCTTTTGATCCTTATCCATACTAACTGCAATCATCGTATTTCAAGTCTATGTAACCCCTTTGACGCCAATTAATGGACGAAGTCACTTTAATGAATATTATTTTGCTAAATGAGTAATATGAAAATTGAAGGCTATGGAAGCAAACTGCTTAATTCACGCTTCTAAGACAGATAGATTGCCAGTAAATGATATTAGCAAAGTGCAAATATATTTTATAAAAATACAATTATTACTTGCCTATAGAACGTTAAATGCTGTTTTATGGTATTATGCCGCGAGCAATAGTAAGTAATTATAGAAATAGACAACATGTATGATATATGCAGAATTACAAGTTTAACCTTTTGACAGAAAAGATGATTTACTGGTAAGCTACTTGAGGATATATATAGTAGAGTGGAAATTATTGTCTTTCATAATCGCAAACAGCCAGTTGTCAGTGTGTCAAGTAGTTGAAATATGAAATAGCGTACATCTTATCTTTACAGCAAACGTTAGGTATATTGGTAAGCCCACCAAATCAAAACGCCCTGTAATGGCAATCGCATCCACCGTAACCAGGCCGGGAATTTCCGGAAACGGTTGGACGTAGCCATATAAACATTAGCCGGAAACACAGCAATCAACAGCAGAATTATCCCCCACGCTGATAACGAGCGCGTAGCCGGAAACAGGAGTCCAATACCCAAAACTACCTCGGCTACACCGCTCAGCACCACCATCAGGTTGTGGGCGGGCATATAAGGCGGCATCAGAGCCAAATACATTTTGGGGTTTATGAAATGATTCATCCCCGCAACGATGTAGATGATCGACTGAACGTAAAGGCTCACGTTATTCATGAATTATTGCTGAGTAGGGTACTGATTGACGCCTGATACGTTACTCGATAACATGCCCCACGAAACCGGCGGTATTGTCCAGAATCAGACTACCCCGCCGATACCCCAATCCACAGGCTTCGCCTGCATAAAAAACCCCGGCCTGGTAGCTGTGTCCAGCCGAGTCCTTTGGGAATTCAACGTATTCCTGATAAATTTTTGAGTAATCGCCATAATCGCCGTCCGTTGCCTGTCGTTCGCTGCCGTCGGTATTCAGAATGCGTGTATTAGCCCCTTCACGCCCAAACAGTACTTTCTCCACGCAAAGTTTTCCCACCAACGGTTTGGTGTCAGTTTCGAGCAACAACGGATGATTTGGGTACATCTCCCACAAAATTTTCAGGATATATTTCGATTGGAAAAGAAGCGTGTAAGCCGGATTGAGCACGACAGCCAGCCGTTTACGAACAATTTCCGTCAGAATTTCTGTCAGATCCGGTTCCTCTTCAGCGATGGACTCCCACGGTACCAATTTGAACCAGAAGTCCAGCTTCTCGAACTCCCCGTTTTTAGGATTCTGCCAAAAAATGCCTTCCTCCGCCGAGAATTCGACGTTATCGACAAAATCGAATTCAATATCGAAACCAGCTTCGCGGGCCGCTTCACCAATAAGTGCTACGTTGGCGTCGTCTTCGGGTGTGTCGCGGATAGCCGATAATAACAGCGTTGGCTGTAAATCGGGATTAATCGCCAGTAACTCTTCAAACTGGCCCGTCAGTGTTTCAAAAAGCGCGTTAAACTGTTGATTTTCATCGAGGCCATTCGCCTTGAGGTGCGCGTATTGCACTACCGCCGTTTCAGGCAGACAGGTTGCAGTATCGGCATTGAATTCGATCAGTTTTATCCCTTGTCCATCAATGCCTCCTGCCAGGTCAAAGCGACCGTACAGATGAAGTTGCCGGTCATCGTCCCACGACAGTTTTATCAACTCGACCAGGTTGGCCGGAATGCCCAATTCGGCAAATCGGTTCTCGTCAATAACGTGCTGACCGGCCGCTACCAACATCTCAAATAATTCATTGGCGGCTTCGTAATAAGCATCGGCTTCGGCGGTTTGAACAACCGCCACTTCGTTGGTCAGGTAGGGCAAGGTATCCTGGCCGAGCATCCAGTCCCAACCCAGATTACGTAGTTGGACATCGGGCGGAATTGAAAGCGTTTTTAGAGAGAGCATAGTTGTCGGATATTTACAAAGGTGAGGTGTGATTCTTCAGAAAACAATTCGTAATTCGTACCTCAATGGCTGATACGACTGCACGTATTGCCCTATAAATCTCGCTTAACCTTATGATTCAGTCATGCGTGCTTTTGGTTGGTGTGCTGTTAACCCTGACAATCGGTTCAGCCGACGGACAATCGGCCACGAAAAAACAGGCCGTGCCCGTTATCTTCGATACCGACATGGGTCCCGATTACGACGACGTAGGAGCGATTGCCATGCTTCACGCATTTGCCGACAAGGGTGAGGCCCAAATTCTGGCGACCATTGCCAGCACGAACTACCCAAAGGTAACGCAGGTGCTGAGTGTGCTCAATACGTATTTCAACCGCCCAAATCTGCCGATTGGTGTTCCGAAAGGTAAAGCTGTGAGTGATAAAGACACGCAGCATTGGTCCGATACGCTTACAGCCCGCTATCCGCACCGCATCCGCTCAAACAACGACGTGCCCGATGCCGTCGCACTTTACCGCCAGATTCTGGCTAAACAACCCGACCGTAGCGTAACGATTATCAGCGTTGGATTTTTAACCAATCTGGCTAACCTGCTGAATAGCAAGCCCGATCAATACTCTAAACTGTCGGGTAAAGAATTGGTTGCTCAGAAAGTAAAGGCCCTGGTAAGCATGGCCGGTAAGTTTCCGGGCGGGCGGGAGTACAACGTATTTAAGGATACGCCCGCGTCGAAAATCGTGTTTGCCAACTGGCCGACGTCTATTCTGATGAGCGGTTTTGAGATTGGCGAGAAAATTCATTCGGGTGTACCCCTCATCCAAAATAAAACGATCCGGCGTAGTCCTGTTAAAGACGTATTTACGATTTCGATTCCAAAATCGCAGGAAGATAAAAAGGGTCGGATGAGTTGGGACCAGACCGCCGTTTTGGTTGGCGTTCGGGGATACGCGCCTTATTACAGCGTTAAAGCAGGACGGCTAACTCTGAACGCCGATGGGTCTAATGGCTGGAATACAACGGGCAAAGGCCACCAGTACGTAGTCGAGAAGTTACCCGCGTCACAGGTTGAAACGCTGATTAACACATTGATGCAATATCAGCCGGTCAAGCAGTAGGCGCAAAATTGTTTCCCGAAACAGGCGATAAACAGACTGATTTCTGCTCAGATTTGTTCTTTCAATACTATGACCGATTCAGTAAAAGAAGCCCTCCAGAAAGCCGCTATGTTCTGTGCCTACCAGGAGCGCACCCAGCAGGAAATTCGCGATAAATTAAAGGAATGGAGCGTTTTTGGCGATGATGCCGAAGAAGTAATTGCCGAACTAATTCAGCAGAATTATCTGAACGAAGAGCGATTTGCCAAAGCATTTGCGGGCGGAAAATTTCGGATAAAAGGGTGGGGCCGACGCAAAATCAAGCATCATTTGCAGCAGCGTGGTATTTCGGGGTATAACCTCGATCAGGCCATGAAGGAGATTGCTCCAACCGATTACCGCGATACGCTTACGGAATTATTAGACAAAAAACGCCGGACTCTCCGGGATGGTAGCCCGTTGGTTATCAAGCAGAAACTCGTTCGTTATGCTCTCAGTAAAGGCTACGAGTCTGAATTGATCTTTGCCGTGCTGAGCGATGAAGCGTAACGGGTGTAGGACAAGTTTACTATTCACTGTTTTTATCCACCAGTTTTTTAGACAGGATTGTCAGCTTGAACAAAATCCGGTAATCCTGTCTAAAAATAAACTTGTCCCACGTCCAGCGTGAGCTCTGTTTCCATCAACCAACTCTTTTTGTTTTACTTTGCGGCCTAACTGCCTGCTTAACGTATGCCCCGACTATTTCTGGAAACGGAACAAATGGTAAACCTCACCAGCGGCCTGGGGCAACTGTGTCTGCATTTGGGTCGTGAATTGGTTCGTCAAAAACCAGCCGAGTGGGAGATAACGTTTTTGGTTTCGCGCGAGCAGGTAGGCGTGTTTGGCCCGTCCGTAAAGTATATCGTAGCCAGTAAATGGCAGCGAATATGGCGGCCGTGGACGTTCGATGTCTGGCATTGTTTGTATCAGGGTTCCCGAATTTACCCCACGCGTCCGATGCCGTTCGTCTATACCATTCTGGATCTTAACTATTTATCTCTTACTGACTATTCGCCCCGGCGAAAAGAGCGTCAGCGGAAACGCTATCAGGCACGTATCAATCAGGCATCGGCTATAACGACCATTTCGGACTACGTAGCGCAGGACGTGCGAAAGCAACTGATCGTGCCATCCCCGACGCCCGTGCAGGTTATTTATTGTGGCGTCGATATCCCTGATAACATACCCATGACTCCGCCAGCCGTCAGGCCGGATGGCCCGTTCCTGTTTTTTATTGGCCTGCTGCAATCCTACAAGAACGTTCATGCCATGCTTCCTTTATTGGTCGCTAATCCTACGTACTGGTTAGTGCTGGCCGGTCCCGACAAGCCCGAGTACAGCAAACTGATTCGGGAACAAGCCCAACAAATGGGTGTAGCGGATCGACTTATGATGCCAGGCCCCATTGATGAATCGACCAAATGGTGGTATTATGCTCACTGTGAGGCATTCTTGTTTCCTTCCCTGCTGGAAGGCTTCGGGATTCCGGTCGTCGAAGCAATGACTTTTGGGAAACCCGTTTTCAGTTCTGCCCTAACAAGCTTACCCGAAGTAGGCGGCTCCGAAGCGTTTTACTTCCCATCATTTGACGCCGAAACCGTTGTTGAAACCTTTAAAACAGGCATGGATACGTATCGAAATGATGCCGCTATGCCGGACCGATTACGGGTACAGAGTCAAAAATTTCGATGGGAAATTGCCGCAACGGCGTATTGGAAACTTTATCAGGGTTTATTGCGCAACCCAGAACCCTGATCAGTGCAGGCAACGTAGTAACCTCATTGGCGCGTAGCTTCCAGCGCGTAACAAAATGAGTTGATTGGCGAATGGGTCGTTGTGTAGCCCAGCGACTGAACATACTGGTTGAAAGCACCGATGTGATTTCGATCTTTATCCAGATCATGCACTTCGATAGTCATCTTTTTCACTCGCCTGAGCAATTCGGGCGCTGTATTATAAATGATGTCGTATTCGCTGCCTTCACAATCCACTTTCAGCAGGTCAATTGTTTGCAAGTCGTTTTTCTGGATTATATCGGTCAGGGTAATACAGGGCACCGTTATTTTTTGACTGTTATTTTCGTGAAAAGCTGAAAATACTGACGCGACAACCTGACTTTTCTCCTCTGCTTCCACAAAAAGCTCCAGTTTGTCGAGGGGTTTTCCCGTTACAGCCATCGAAAAGAGTTTGATTTGTTGACCGATTCTCGGATTCTGTTCCAGCGTACGCTGGAGTGTTTTCACATTGGCGGGTACAGGCTCATACGCGTAAATAGTTGCTTCGTTGATTTTCGATAGCAACTGAATGGCAAAAAAACCGACGTTAGCACCGATATCAATCACGACCGGCGCGTCGGGTAACGTACTGACCAACTCGTCAATCTCATAGACGTCTGCCATAAATATTTCCTTAAATATCAGGTACAGACTTGGAGGCACCTGAAAACGAATTGGAAGGGGCCTGGTTGTGAAAATCAGGTCGCGTTTGTGTGATGCTACTTTGTGAAGTATGTACTCACCAGGGTTGGAAATATGTTTCCACAACCTGAAATACCGGCTGATACCGTCTACTGCCATGCGTTAATGGGTATAATAAACCACAAAATAAGAAAGATTAAACGTGGCTATACGTAGTGCACAGTAATTAAATTCTGAGAAATTTTACTCAAACAGGATTCAGAAAATACTCACTTTTATGACCCGTTAAACAAAACGAGTGCCGTTCGTAGTTTATATATATTATGGTGCCAACCATTCCAGAGTACGTCTTTACATCTTAACCCTAATCTATCAAGATGAACATGTCCACTTCTTATTACCGATTTGTCGTATTTATTGCGTTAAGCAGTCTTTTTGCCTGCGCCCGTAACCCGGTTTCCGGCAAGCGCGAAATTAGCCTGATGTCGACAGAGCAGGAAATAGCACTGGGGAAAGAATCGCATCCGTCAATTGTGTCGACGATGGGTTTGTATGAAGATAAAAAGTTACAGGACTTCATGAACGAAAAAGGGAAGGCCATGGCGAAAATTTCGCACCGTCCCGACCTGCCGTATGAATTTCACATCGTTGATTCGCCGGTAGTGAATGCTTTTGCCGTACCGGGCGGCTTTGTTTACTTTACGCGCGGTATTCTGGCCCACTTTAACAACGAAGCCGAATTTGCCGGCGTACTGGGTCACGAAATCGGGCACATCACCGCCCGCCATTCCGTTAAGCAGCAAACTAAACAGCTATTCGGCACGCTGGGAACCATTGCAACGGCCATTTTTTTGCCGCAAGCAGCTGAAATGGCCCAGCAGGGCATCGGCGTGTTATTGCTTAAATACAGCCGCGATCACGAATCGGAGTCGGACAAGATTGGCGTTGAGTATTCGAGTAAAATTGGCTATGACGCTCACCAGATGGCCAACTTTTTCGGCACTATCAAACGCATTCAGGATAATTCGGGGCAGGCCATTCCGCAGTTTATGTCTACCCACCCTGACCCCGGCAACCGGCTCAGCAAAGTGCACGAAATGGCCAAAGAGTACCAGACCCAGAATCCGGCCACCTACCAGGTCGATCGCGATTCGTACCTCAAACTGATTGACGGTCTGGTTTATGGCGAAGACCCCAAGCAGGGTTTCGTGGAGAATAACCAGTTTTATCACCCCGAACTTCGCTTTCAGTTTCCAATACCGAGCGGATGGCAGCACCAGAATTCGCCCGCGCAGTTTCAGATGGGACCGAAAGAAGGAAAATCGGCTATGATTCTGATGCTGGCGAAAGGCAGTTCACTGGATGAGGCCGCCCAGAATTTGGTGAAAGAATTAAGTCTGAACGTACTGGAAAACAGCAAAACGACAATCAATGGCTTACCCGCTTACCTGCTGATTTCGCAACAGCAGCAACAACAGCAGCAGGGCCAGCCACAACAACAACCACAACAACAGCAGGACCCTAAAACGAGGCTTCAGATTGGCACCTGGCTGATTCAGTACAATAATGCTGTTTATGCACTACACGGGCTATCTTCTGCTGCCGATTTCAACAATGCCTTCGGTACGTTTCGGCAGGTAGCAGGAAATTTCCGTCCGCTCACCGACCCTGAAAAAATCAACCGTAAGCCAGAGCGTGTGCAGGTAAGAGCAGCCCCCCGCGACGGTACGTTCCGGGAGGTGATGACTGCCATGGGAATGCCCGCCAGCCGCGTAGAAGAGTTGGGTGTATTAAATAGTCACAAAGCCGATGACCGAATTACGCGCGGTGCTCCAGTTAAAGTTGTCGGACGATGATAAACTTGATTTGATAATCAGACGTTTATCTCGAAGTATTCATGAAAATAGCTGGCTGGCTTCAGATTCAGCCACACTTCCCGATTCTCATTAAGGTCTTCGTATGATAAAGCATCGATTTGATTAGGAGTAAAATGCAGCGTCGACTCAGGCTTCTTACGGGTGACGATACCCAGTCCCTGATCGCAGTCGAGCACAAAAACGTTTAAATTGGGGCATTGGCTACGCAGGTGAATAATCGTTCGCCAAACGTCGTTAGTGTCCCGATTGTCATTACGTTCGGCAGAACCAGTAGTTTGTGGGTTGCAATCGTGAAGGATAATAACGCCATTATCGTTCATATACCGGAGCGTATTCTCAACATCGCGCAGGGCGGGTTGGTATTCCCGCACACCGTCGATGAGCGCGAGCTGAACTTTCTTGGCAGCGAATACTCGTTTGGCATCCTGCGCGAAAAAATCGTCGCTCGTTTTCTCAAAATACTGATTATTAAGGTTATAGGGGTTAATAATTGCTTTTCCAAATCGGCGTGTAGCATCAAAAGCAAACGTTGGGTCGACCGCGATTTTAAACGTGCTCTTTATTCGGAAGAAGATATGCCCGTTCTTAACGCCAATTTCGAAGTAATTTTTGAGACCCTTCTCCCGCATCAGGCCCTGGATAATATCTAATCGATTCATTCAGAAACGTTTATCGGTTACCTGACTTTCCCGTGAATGGGCTAAAAATAAAAAAGTCCCGGCACGGATAGCAACCATGTCAGGACTTTTCTTTGGGGTAAGATTTCTGTATTCTTAAAAATCAGCGTCGAACGTCATGCCTTTGGGTTCTTCGGCAAGGGCAAGGGGCATTGAGTTATCGGCATCCTGCGGGTTTTGGGCCGCTGCCTTCATGGCCTTAAACTTAGCCATTACCTCGCCCCGCTGGTACTCGCCCACGCGCTTCTCGAAGAAATTGGTTTTCCCCTGCAACGAAATCATGTCCATGAAATCGAACGGGTTTGTTACGTTATAAATCTTGCGCAAACCGAGCGTAACAAGCAGGTGATCGGCCACGAAGGCAATGTACTGCTTCATCAGTTCGGCGTTCATACCAATGAGTGAAACAGGTAGTGCATCGCTCACAAACTCCTGCTCAATTTCGACGGCATTGCGGATGATATCGTAAATCTGCGATTCGGGTAACTTGTTGGCAATGTGATCGGTATAAAGCATACAGGCGAAATCGCGGTGCAAGCCTTCATCGCGCGAGATCAGCTCGTTGGAGAACGTCAGACCCGGCATCATTCCCCGCTTTTTGAGCCAGTAAATAGAACAGAACGAACCCGAAAAGAAAATGCCTTCTACTACCGCAAAGGCGATAAGCCGCTCGGCAAACGTACCGTTATCAATCCAGCGCAATGCCCATTCTGCCTTTTTCTGAACGCACGGAATCGTGTCGATGGCGTTGAGCAGGCGGTCTTTCTCAGCAGCATCTTTAATGTACGTATCAATCAGCAGCGAATAGGTTTCGGAGTGGATATTCTCCATCATGATCTGAAACCCATAGAAACATTTGGCTTCGGCATACTGCACCTCCGACAAAAAATTAACAGCCAGATTTTCATTGACAATCCCGTCCGATGCGGCAAAGAACGCCAGTACGTGTGAAATGAAATGCCGCTCACCATCATTGAGACTATTCCAGTCTTTCATGTCCTGGCCGAGATCAATTTCCTCGGCGGTCCAGAACGACGCTTCATGGGTTTTGTAGTACTCCCAAATGTCCCAGTGTTTGATGGGAAACAGGACAAATCGGCCTTTGTCTTCTTCTAAAATCGGTTCAACTACATCAATCTGTACCATGTTATCGGGAATGCGGTTTTATT
>JANPJE010000529.1:0-2491 GCA_031425355.1 Spirosoma sp.
CAAACCGGTTTGTAGTTTGTGATAAGTCAGATACGAAACGGTTAGCAGAACCAGCGCGACAAGCGGACCTACACGATTCGAAATCGGGTCGCCCACGGCTGTGTGGGCAATAAACGCCGAAATAAAGTTGATGGCAAAGCCGGCGTAGGCCCATTCTTTAACCCTCGCCCAAACAGGGGCCAGCAGGGTTACTACGCCCAAGAACTTAGCGATGGCCAGTTCTATCCGGAAATAATCGGGAAAGCCGAGGTGCTGAAAACCCTGCTTCATTTCGGCCTGCGTCAGGTATGCATATGCCGAAAAGGTCATCATCACCGCCAGGAGCACGGTAGTTGCCCAGTAAATAATTCGTATCGTTTTCATCTTTTTTTGGTAAAGCTACCCATGAACGCTATGCAAAAGATACGACTATCCCAAAGGATACCGGTATCCTTTGGGATAGTCGTATCTTTTGCATAAGAATCATTACAGGGTCTGGGTTTCTTGTGTACTGATTATCCACTTAAAATTCAGATTTTTACAAGGTGTCGGACGTATCGCCGTGTATGTCTGGTCCTAAACCCGCTTAGTATGCAACCGCACTGGATGGAGATTCGCACTTTTCTGAACCCATTAATCGAATTGACGGACGAACTTTGGCAAGCGGTGGTCAGCATCGGGCACCCGGCTCAGTACAGCAAAAAGCAGATTATCCTCCGGCCGGGGCAGATTTGTGACCAGATGATCTTTATCCATACGGGCACCATTCGCAGCTATCGGTTGCAGGAGGGCGTTGACACGACGTATTTTCTCTACTTTCTGAATGAGTTTCCGTTTGCCACCGAATTCGCCAGTTTCAGAACAAATCAGCCTACCGAGTTCTATTTGGAATGCATTGATGATTGTCAGGTCACGGTCTTTTACCGGTCGGATATTTACGCCCTCTACGAGCAGTATCATGCGATGGAAAAGTTGGGACGCTTAATGGCCGAACAGGCGTACCTGATGCTGGACCGACGGATGAGCCACTTTCAGTTCCACGATTTACAAACCCGCTACTTAGCCATGCTGCGGGAGGAACCCAACCTACTCCAGCGCGTTCCGCAACATCTGATTGCGACGTACTTAGGGGTCACGCCAGAGAGTCTGAGCCGGGTGAAACAAGCCGTTGCCCGCCAGAAAAAATAGTAGCCGCCGTTCGCGCTTCTTATCCTACATCAATGCACCCGACTGGGAGCACCAATACCTTTGTGCCTATCAATAACACAAGCAACTTATTACGTATGAAAACAATCCAGCAACGACGCCTGATGCGGGTAATTCACCTGATCGGCGCGGCAGCAATCGGCACCTATATTTATGCTCCCTGGCGGGAGATCGGGTGGTTCACGCTACTCATGCAATGCCTTGTCCTGCCCAGCCTGACCCTAACGGGACTATGGATGTGGAAGGGCCACAAAATCCGGAAAAAGACAGCGATTACCTCGCCACGCCGGTCGGGCAATGTGCTAACTTCTGTTTCTGATATACCTTAACTCACAAAACGATGTACCATTCAATCATAAAGCATAACATCAAAAAGGCGTTCCAGTCCGTGAATGACCATCAATACGGACAACTTACCAAAGGCTTGTCCCCAGCCATCCGGCACCATTTTTCGGGCGACCACGCTCTGGGCGGCACTCGGCATGATTTAAAGACAGTAAACGAATGGTTTCAACGGGTAGGCCGGTTATTACCTGACCTGAATCTGACAATCACCAATGTGGTGGTAAAAGGGTGGCCCAACAATACGCTCGTCATTGCGCAGTGGACCGCTGCGGCTACCTTGGCAAACGGCGACGCGTATCGAAACCAAGGCGTTCATTTTGTGGCACTCAAATGGGGAAAAATCACCGAAATGACCGTTTACGAAGACTCTCAGGCGGTAGCCCATGCGTTAGAAAAACAATACGAATCCGGTATAATCGAGGCTAAAGCTCCGCAACTCGTCAGTTAAGTAGTAAGGGCTATGTGGTAACGTAGTAAGTTGCGGATTACCGCGTACTCATCGGGATTGAATACGCGCCCGGTGCTGCACACCCCACTCGCTCAGCGCTTCAATGATTCCGTCCAGCGAAGAGCCATAGTCGGTTAGCTCATACTCGACCAATACGGGGGTAGTTGGATAGACCCGACGTAGCAGAAACTCATTCATTTCCAACTCCTTAAGTTCTTTGGAAAGCAGTTTGGGCGTAATCGTCTCAATTGTTCGCTGCAACTCGGTGAAACGTTTTGGTCCCTCGCGCAGTGCCAGAATGATGGGTAGCTTCCATTTCCCGTTGAGCACATACAGGGCGTCGCGCACACCCGACATCCGCCGGGTACACTCAATCCGGGTAATCGGTCTGGCTGGTTCTATAGTCTGTATCATACTGGATAACCGTTTACTAAGCCAACTGACATCGGTTTCAATTGGCTTGATAGTATCTTTTACATAGCGAAGATACGCAGCGTTGTCAGAAATACCATC
>JANPJE010000530.1:0-1836 GCA_031425355.1 Spirosoma sp.
ACCAGACAACGACTAAGCCAGTTTCAGCGGGACGGTAGTGCTGGAAAGGTCGGTAATCATCAACCGAATCTACCCTGGCTTTGGCAGTTCGTGAACGTCTTTCTGGTTTTCCAGGTCATCTGGCTCATCCATCTGGTGCCCTATATTATTCCAGCATTTCGGGAGCCATTGCTTGACAAATTCGGCTGGTATCCGATCTATATTCCCATTGCCGTCATGATTTACTGGCTGGGGATAAAAGGCTATCTGTACGCCCGAAACAGTCCGCCTATCGTAGCAGCTAACAAAGTCAGTGCTACGTCTATTCCTGCTGAAACCGTTGAAAAAGTAGTTGGTCTGCTAACCTCGGCCATGCAAACCGACAAACTCTATCTCGACCCTGAACTGACCGTCGAGAAGGTTGGGCGACACCTGCAATTACCGCCAAAAACGGTTTCGTTTGTGCTCAATCAGCATCTGCAAAAGAGTTTCAATACGTTCGTCAATACGTACCGGATCGAGGCCGTAAAGCATCAATTGACCAACCCCGCCAACGAACACTTGACTTTAACGGGCATTGCGTTCGAGTGCGGGTTCAACTCGCAGGCCACATTTCAGCGGGCATTCCGGCAGATGACGGGTGTATCGCCAACCGAATATATTGGTCAGCAGGCTGCAGAATCCTGATAAATAGGGCTCAAATCTGGATTTGAGTAGATCAGTAGGTTAATTCTGGCCTGTTTTGGCTAAAAATTAACACGACATGAGAAGAACTCTATGGGCAATTATTTTCCTGCTCGTTCAGACGCTACTATTCCCGACTTACGCGCAACAGGCCAGAACCACCGCCGAAAAAGTGAACGAATATTTGACGGCGGTTTCCGGTCTGCATCGGTTTAACGGCACCGTACTTATCGCGCAAAAGGGGGAGATTCTGCTGCAGAAAGGATACGGCTGGCGGAACGAATCGGCCAGAATTCCCAACGACACGAACAGCATTTACCAACTTGGCTCCATCACCAAAACGTTCGTTGGCACGGCCATTCTGCAATTACAAGCCGAAGGAAAATTATCGGTAACCGATAAGCTTAGCAAGTACGTACCGGATTACCCAAATGGCGATCTGATCACACTAAACGACTTATTTTCGCACACATCGGGCATTTACGACTACAAAAACTTCATCTACAGCCCCGAAGGGCCGGATAAAGTGGACCTGACGCGGCCTGTTGCGAAGGAGAAAATTGTGTCGATGTTTGCCAAACAACCGACGACGACCAAACCCGGTGGTGAAGAGAAATATACTAATTCCGGTTATTTTCTGCTGGGATTAATCATTGAAAAAGTAACCGGCAAACCATTTGAAACGGCAATTCGGGAGCGGTTCATCAGCCCGTTACGTCTCTCCCGAACCGGCTTCGATTTTATCAATCTGAAACAACCGGGCAAAACCACTCCATACACGTATCAGAAAGATTCCGTTCTGGTTGCCGTTATGCCAATCGACTCGACAGCGGGTTACGCAGCCGGGGGAATGTACAGCACTACGGGCGATTTGTACCGTTGGGCGCGGGCTGTACAAACGCATCAATTTCTGACTTCGGAGAGCTGGAAGCAGGCTTTCACGCCCATCGGGAAAACAAAGTGGGGCTATGGATGGGGAGCCAATACGTTCAAAACAGCCAATGATCTGGTGTTTCAGAACGGCAACTTACTCGGTTTCGGCACTTATTTCATGCTGTTTCCCAAGGAAGACATCGTTATTATCGCGCTCAGTAACGTAGATGATGCGTCGGATCTTACCTCGCTGGAACCCATTGCCAGAGACCTGGTATTTATTACGTTCGGGCTTCCGTA
>JANPJE010000531.1:0-3730 GCA_031425355.1 Spirosoma sp.
TTTACGGAAGCCATGTTGTGCAGTGGAAAGATATTAAAACGAATAACTGATTCCTCCGAGAAAGTTAAGCCCTTGCGTTTGATAATACAAATACCGCTCGTAATTCTGGCTAAAGATATTATTCAGCGACACAAACGCCGATACTTGCTTCCCTAAGAAATAGTCAATTTTTACGTTGGCATCATAAATGGGTTTCAGGGTGTACGTGACACCGGTAACGAAGTTTTTGTTTTTAATGCCTTGATAAAAGTACAAATCAGCGGTGACGAATAATTTTTTGTTCAGCGTGTACGAGTTGCTCCACGTAGCGGCTACGGTCGGGCGTCCCCACGCTTGTTCGAGCCGGTCGAGTTGGTAGTTGAAGAAGTCGGCTTTGAGCGTCGAGCGGAACTTATCTTTCTGAGCATACCCCAATTGCCCCGAAATAGTCAGCACGTTTGAGATGCCACCATCGTAAAGAACAAAGAATTTGGTTGTATCCGGAATGGTGTTGTTGAAGGTCGAAAAGTTCCGGTAGCGGGCGTACGATACTTTTCCTTCGTACGAAAAACCACCCCCCAGATCACCCTTCGATCCGCCGTAAATATCCCATGACTTAACAGTGTTAGATAGAAGAGTTTGCGGTGCAAGCCACTTATTCTCAGTGAGTAACGAACGTAGCGTGTTTCGGTTAATATCGCCATCGACACCGGCAAAAACGTGGATATTTCCTATCGGAGCGACGTCAATATCAATTACCGGAAACGCCCGTGTGTCGTTAATGCCCTGCCGTTGGTCGGTCTGGTTAACCGCGTTGATACCCGCCGTAATGGTAAACAGCGACGAGGTGTACTTGAACGTTGGCTTCACCCGAAACAGGTTCCGGTTATCCACAATTGACCCGTCGGAGCGTTGCGTTACGTAGGCATCGGCGGCTACGAGCGCGAAAATATTATCGGTGATACCGAGCGACGCATTGAAGTTGGTAGCCCAGTCGGTTTCGGATGCGTTGAATCGGTCGCGCAGCGACGTAATACCCGTTCGGAGTGAGTAATCAATCGCGTTTTCTGACTTGGCGTTTTCAATGCCAATCTTAAAATTTACCGTGTTAAGTCGCTGTTTGATCAGGTCGGGGTCAAAACCGGGCTGGGCAGCAAACTCGCGGCTGTATCCGTAAAAATTATAGGCATTCCGGTCAAAGCCGATATCGGCCTGTAGTTTAAAGGCGTCGGCTAAGTACTTGCCCGTAACCCGAAGCCGCGTGTCGCTCTGCGCCGAGTTTTTCCCATCGACTGGGCCAAGAGCCGACGACAGATGCCGAAACGAGCCTTCCAGCGCCAGATTCGACAGATTATTGATGCCAACAAATCCTTCGCCCAGAAACGAACTGTAATTACCGGCACCCAACTTTACGTAATTGCTGTAAGCGGCCGTTTCATCGGGTTGGGTCGTTGCAGGAGCCAGCACACCGGGCATAATTTTCGGATCACCGACCGTTAATTTCCGGTCTTCGAATTCGTAAGTGAGTTTCCGTTGCTCGGCAGATGGCTTGCTGGACGGAATTTTATTGAAGATCCGGTTGGCGGGCGGCAAGTCAATTTTGCGGCTCTTCTCAACGGTAATTTCCTGATTGTCAACTTCGCCTTCCTTAACCGGACGGGTTGGTTTCGTTTGCTGCGCGAAAACCGTGGCCGACAGGCAAATCAGGGAAAAGGTAAGTAGGGGACGTACGATCATAATGGATAATGTGGAGTAAAGAATGAACCGTGTGGAGCGCTAAATAGTAAGCTGTTGGCAGTCTATTGTTCACTCAACACGGTTCATATTTCATTAATTTTTAGACTCTATGGTTGCCAGTTTTTGTTTGGCTTCGGCAACGATGGTTTCGTCGGATGAGTTTTCAATAATTGAGTTCAGAACGGCTTTGGCTTGTGCCGGCTCGTCCAGTGCTACGTTGTTGTCAGATACCAGCATAAAGGCTTTGCCTTTCCAATAGTCGAAATCGCTGAACTGCTCATTGAATTTGAGCAGCGTAGTAACGGACTCTTTGTACTTCTTCTGCCGGTACAGAATATCGCCGAGGTAGTACTGTGCTTCCGCACCGCTCACATCTTTGGCGAGTGCAATGGTTTTCTCGAAATCAGCCTGAGCCGATTTGTAATCGCCTTTTCCAAACGCCACTTTGCCGAGCATAAGTTGCGCCCGGTTCTGCGCGCCCGGCACTACGTTCCCGGCGGTGATCACCTCACGGGCGATGGCCGCTGCCGAATCGGGTTTCGGATAAACAAAATACGTATCCATCAGGCCCAACTGAGCCGCCACCTGTTCGGCTTTACCGTTGGCTTTTCCGATGATAATCTGGTAGTTACGAACAGCCTGTGGGAAGTTTTTCTGCTTTGTTTCCAACTCAGCGGCCCGTGTAGCGGCTCGCACTAAATACTCCGATTTGTTATCGGCAACAACCATATTGTAGTAGCGCAGGGCGTTTGCCGGGTCGTTGGTCTGCCGGTATGATTCGGCTAAATAATAGCGGGATTCATTCGTGCCGGGGCTGGCCGGATATTCCTGCATAAACGCCAGAAATGACTGAATTGCCTGCTGGTATTTCCCGTTCGCATAAATATTCTTCGCATTCTCGAACTGCACCCGCTCAACATCCGTGCTGCCGGGATTACTCTTTTTATACTGACCCAGCACCTGCGAAAACTCTTCGGGTCTACCGGCATCGTTCAGCGTATTCTGAATCCCGAGCAGAGCACTTTGCGCTTGTTCCGAGTCGCCGTAGTTATCCAGAATGCGTTTATAATCGGCTACCGCCGGGTCATATTGCTGAACGTTACCGTAGGCGATGGCGCGTTTCAGCAGGGCGGCTGGCACTAATGCACTACTGGGTTTATCCTGAATAAGTTTTGTAAATCCCTGAATGGCAGCTTGATAAGAGCCTTTCTCAAAATCGACATTTGCCCGCTGGAACAGTGATTCGTCCACGAAACGCGAGTTGGGAAATTGCCGCTGCACTTGATCGAACTGCGCCTTCGCTTCGGCATCACGGCCTACGTAGCTCAGAATGATCGCTTTCTGATACGATGCGTAATCTTTGTCCGGTGCGTTTTGGGTGATGGCCTGGTCATACGAGCGGATGGCGTTTTCGTATTGCTTGGCGGCAAAATACGTATCGGCTAAGCGGATCGTTGCATCCAGCACCTGCGGCCTGTCGTCGGCATCACTACTGCCACCGCGACTGACGAAATCGCGGAAGTAGGGCATGGCGCGGGTGTAGTCTTTCTTGTTGTAATAGGCATAGCCGAGTGCGTACAAACTCTTGCCGACGTAATCGCCCGAACCGGACTTGGAAATGCTGGCGTAAAGTGGAATCGCCGTATCGTACTGTTTTCCAGCCGAATAAGCCTCGGCTTTCCAGAATTGCGCGGCTTGCTGCATCGTATTGTCAAGCGGAAATTTCAGCGATTTATCCAAGTTCGCCACCGCCTGCGGATACCGTTCGGCATTGAAATCATTGACGCCCTGATTATAGGTCAGCCGCTGATACGTAGCGTTGATTTTGGGCGTCCGGCGTTTCAATCCTTCAATGTAGGCGATAGCTGCCGGATAATTGTTCGACGCAAAATACGCTTCACCAACCAGTTCGTTCGCTTCGTTTTCAAACTTGCTGTCTGGGTATTGCTTCAGAAACGCGGTTAATTCTCTGACGGCATCGGCCCCATTATTCTGGTCGACCTGTAGTTTGGCG
>JANPJE010000532.1:0-1657 GCA_031425355.1 Spirosoma sp.
CCTGGATGCCGGTGCCAATACCATTCCTATTTTGCTGGTAGCACCCGAAGAAAACAACATCACGGAACTGGTTCTGCGGAAGTTAGGTATCGACCCGGCTAAAGCAGCCGCTGCCGCGAAACCAGCCACAACCGGTGGCAGCACGCCAGCGACCAGGCCTGCTCCTGCAACCGGTTCGGCAGCAACGCCCAAGAAAAATTAAGTAACCGAGTCGAGTTTAAGTACTCGGTAGTGCTACGTAAGAGAGTCGCCCCTGACAGTCAGAGGGCGACTTTTTTAGTGTAGAGTCTTATTGTCAATTTATCAGGATTGTGTCGGGACTTCACAGTGAACATACCTGCCTATGTCAGTGAAATGTGTAAATACTCTATTTTTTGACTATTACTATTTCTTGGAAAAACATAATTATTACAGACGAAAAAAGCCTATTGGCTAAGAAAAGTCTTAAATACAGGAGATAAATCAAGTTGTACAAAATCTTCGGCTTAGTTTTACGTTTTTCAAAACAGACCCCTCTCAACCTCGCTATGAACCGAACTGCCGGTATAATGGTGTGGCTTCTATTGATCGTCATGATTGGCAGCAGCCACGCGCAGGATTCCAGATCGCTACAAATACAACTCCCAACACAACCCCACTGGAACGTTGTGTCTGAAGGAAGCACCATTCGATTCGACCTGAAAGCTGTTGGTGTTTTAAATGACTCCCTAATGTTTAGCTTCGGTCAGGATAAACAGGAAGGTATGCAGCTCGATTCACTGGGCCATTTTAGCTGGACACCTGGCTTTGACTTTGCCGACCGTATCCAAACGACAAAAACCTATCCCGTCACCTTCGACGTGCGTAATAAGCAAGGTCAGTCCGCTTCTCAAACAGTTGATTTCAAGGTGTTACATGTGAACAGGCCACCCGTCATTGGCGAACTGCGTCCATTTTATGTCAGTTATCGAACACAGAACACCTATAAAATGGATGCTCAGACGGTACGTGACAACGACGGCGACCCGATTGCGTTTATCCCCATTGCTGATCAGATGCCCGAAGGCAGCAAACTCTCCTCGCAGGGCGAACTAACCTGGACGCTGTCGCTGAATCAGTTTAATCGGCTAAAGCAGGCCCCTCAGTACATTGAATTCTGGGTCGAGGACCAGCCGGCGAAAACGCGTACAAAAGGCCGGTTGAAAGTGGAAGTAACGCAGATGGACCTACCACCCGATATTGCGGTTATTCCGAAAGAGACGCATTACAAACTGCGCGAAAACGCAACCGTAAATCTCAAATTTTATCTGTCTGATCCAAACGGTGAAGATGACGTAGCGGCTTTTGGCTTTTTGTCTGATAATCAGCAAATTCCAAAGACAGCATTAGTTAAAAACACCGACAATCAGTACGAATTCATCTGGCAGCCAGGGTATAATTTCGTAAAAGACCCGTACGATTCACTGAACGTACAAATTACATTTTATGTGCTGGATAAGGCGCAGAACCGCGAGGAGCGCCGTATTACATTTACACTATTGAATACCATTAACGAAGGCGAAAAGGACCGTTATTACTACAATCAGTACCGGCAGTTGCTGGTGCAGGCATGGGGTTTAGTGGAGCAATTGGGTGATAAGGAAGAGCAACTCAAGCACGACTACAAGAAAGCGAAAGG
>JANPJE010000533.1:0-3959 GCA_031425355.1 Spirosoma sp.
CAACCATCTCGGCCAACTACGACGATGAAATCGGCTCGATGATTGCCGAAGCCATGCAGAAAGTAGGCAAAGAAGGCGTTATCACGGTTGAAGAAGCACGCGGAACTGAAACGGAAGTAAAAACCGTAGAAGGTATGCAGTTCGACCGGGGTTACCTGTCGCCGTACTTCGTGACGAACACCGAGAAAATGGAAGTTGAACTGGAGCGTCCGTTCATCCTGATTTCGGAGAAGAAAGTATCGTCGATGAAAGAGTTGCTGCCCGTTCTGGAGCAGGTTGCTCAAACAGGCCGTCCATTGCTGATCATCGCCGAAGACGTTGATGGTGAAGCACTTGCTACGTTGGTTGTCAACAAAATCCGGGGTGCCCTCAAAGTAGCTGCTGTAAAAGCACCTGGCTTTGGCGACCGTCGGAAAGCTATGCTGGAAGACATCGCTATCCTGACGGGTGGACAGGTCATCAGCGAAGAGCGCGGTTTCAAACTCGAAAACGCAACGATTGATTACCTTGGACAAGCCGAAAAACTGCTGATCGACAAAGACAACACGACGATTGTGAATGGTGTTGGTCAGAAGGAAGACATCACGGGTCGCGTGAACCAGATCAAAGCCCAAATCGAAAACACTACGTCAGATTACGACCGCGAGAAATTGCAGGAGCGTCTGGCCAAACTGTCGGGTGGTGTGGCTATCCTCTACATCGGTGCTGCTACCGAAGTAGAAATGAAAGAAAAGAAAGACCGTGTTGACGATGCGCTGCACGCAACCCGCGCTGCCGTTGAAGAAGGTATCGTAACGGGTGGTGGTATTGCGCTGATCCGTGCGATTTCGGCTCTTGACAGCATCAACGCCATCAACGAAGACGAGAAAACGGGTATCAACATCATCCGTCAGGCATTGGAATCACCATTGCGCACGATTGTAGCCAACGCCGGTGGCGAAGGTTCGGTTGTTGTGAACAAGGTGAAAGAAGGTACGGGCGGTTATGGCTACAACGCCAAAAACGACACCTACGAAGACCTGTTCGCAGCCGGTGTTATTGATCCGAAAAAAGTAACGCGTCTTGCGTTGGAAAACGCGGCTTCGATTGCCGGTCTGTTACTAACGACCGAGTGTGTCATTGCCGATGAGCCAGAAGAAGCACCAGCCGGTGGCGGACATGGTCACGGCGGTGGCGGCATGGGCGGCATGATGTAATATCAGGCTGCTAATTTTATAAAAACGCCCCCGGTCGAAAGATCAGGGGCGTTTTTGTTTCTTTTGTTTGGCTAAATTGCAACAGGGCATTACAATTATAGCTTCTATTAACGTAGTACGAAATGTCAGAAACAATATTTCATCTAAATCAAGACGGAACACTTGACGAATTAAAAGAGATGAGTTATGACTCGGAGTTATTGTTACAGCGGCTATTGTTCGATTATCCAAAACTATTGGCGGGTGAACAAATAAATAGCGAAAAGCCAAGAAAATGGATTTTAGTATCAAGAGAGTTTGGCGTTCCTGATACAGAAAATGCATCAAGTCGCTGGTATCTCGATCATCTCTTTCTGGATCAGGATGCAATTCCTACGCTGGTTGAAGTGAAACGTAGTACTGACACGCGCATACGCCGTGAGGTAATTGGGCAAATGCTCGACTATGCTGCCAATGCAGTTGTTTATTGGAAAGCAGAAGAGCTAATTACATGTTATGAAACAACATGCAAACTAAAAAACCTTGATGCTGTCACTGAAATACAAAACTTAATTGGCCTTGACGAAAATATTGATGATTTCTGGGTAAGGGTCGATACAAATTTAAAAGCCGGTAAAATAAGGATGGTTTTAGTAGCCGATGTCATTCCTAATGAGATGAAGCGAATCATTGAGTTTTTAAACGGGCAGTTGAACCCCGCTGAAATCATTGGCATAGAAATTAAGCAATTTGTAGGCCATCAGTCAAAAACACTTGTACCAAAAGTTATTGGCCAAACCTCAATCTCACAATCTATAAAATCAGTAAAAACACAAACGCAGATCAAACGGGATGAAACAAGTTATTTCAAAGAAATGGCAGAGTTCAGTAGTTCCGAAAGAGCTAGAATTGCGCAACAGATTTTTACCTGGGTGAAAGGAAAATCCTATGCGATTTATTTTGGCACCGGTTCTTATGGATGGGGTTCATTTATCCCTTGGACACCTGAAAAGTTTGGCGATAAAAAAATTAGTATAATGCCATTTGCTATTTGGGTAAGAGGGACTGTAGAAATCTATTTTCAGCACTATAAAAATAGGCCTCCCTTTAATGATTTAGAATATAAAATAGAGCTATTAAAAAGACTGAACCAGATTGAGGGCATAAATATTCCAGAAAGTGCTATTAACCGGCGCCCTTCTTTCGATATTATATTGCTTGCCAAAGAAGAGAATTACAACCAATTCATTGATACGTTTAACTGGTTTTATAAGCAATACAATTTGTAAGAGAGTCAAAGTTAACTTTATGAAGAAATTCTTCTCGGCGGAAGGTGTTTTACAGGATAGCGGTCTTACTGTTATTCGGATTATTGTGGGGTTGTTGCTGATCTTTCATGGATGGGAAGTGTTCGATGCCGCTCAGATCAGGGAGTATACCAAATGGGACGTTTTCAAACAAACTTCTTCCCCTTCTTTCCTAGTTTATCTTGGTAAAAGTTCGGAGTTGATAGCGGGTATTCTGCTTACGGTTGGTTTGTTCGCAAGACTGTCTTGTCTGCTTACTATTGGCACGATGCTTTACATTACTTTTTTTGTAGGCCACGGCAAATTCTGGTACGAAGACCAACACCCGTTTTTATTTGTACTACTGGCTTTTATCTTCTTTTTTAACGGGCCGGGCAAATGGAGTCTAGACGCTCTATTTTGGAGAAGAACTACAAAAAATGATTCATAACAGCTTTAAAATCACGTCCATTTTAAAGCATTACTGCACTTATCAGTCGGTTTCAATTTACGAAGCTAAGAGGGTGAAATCATTGGTAGCCAGATGACGTTTATTACGGTATAAATGGCTAAGTTTAACAGACCAAGTAGCTGAAATAGAAACCGATTTAGAGAAACTGGTTTATACAATGAAGACGCTCCATACTACTAAACCTAACCAATATCCAGCCTTCTGGAATGAGGAGTGGCTCAAGCGAGCCATTGATGAGTTGGACACGCCGAAAATGACCCCGGAGGAACGGGCGTATTTTGCTCGTGTGACAGCGGTTAAAGCTGAGAAGAAACAAATTGCGGAAGTGAAAACATTGGCTATCCAGAAAGCTCTCAACCGGGCAAACTTACGATTGAAGAAATAGCTGAGGACAATAGCGTCTCAATTGATTTTGTCCTTGAAGTACAGCGACACATTGCTGGCGTTTAAAAGAAGCATTCCCAGCCTTCCGACGACAGGGTGCATTTTGATTCGCTCCGCATGGGCAGGTCGCGGGCGATAAATAGCTAATGATTTGCTCTCGGCTCAGAATAAGCATTCCTCAATCCTGACTTAAAAGTAGGTTGCTAACATGGGTAGCCGGATTGAGGGTTACACGAGCAAGCAGGTCTTCTATAATTAAAGAGGTATTTCAACAAAATTACGACTTTTTGTTTCCCTTCGGCACGAGTTGTTCATTGGTGGCGTTCATCAGTGGCTTGCAGACCAGTTTTCAGTGTCAGGTTGCACGTCTCGGAGGTCTGGTTTAAGTTTGCGGGATTGCACTCCGGCGTCGTTGTTGACAGATCAAACGCTTGATCTGATGGGTTTTGATACGTCGGCTAATTATTTGGCCCACGTCCTTCTATTCGTTTCAGTAAATATAATAACATGAATAAAATTGGACCAATAATAGTAATAGAGGACGATAGTGACGATCAAGAACTCTTAGTCGTAGTTTTTAAGGAACTCAATTTTGACAATGAGCTAATTTTCTTTGAAGACGGTGAAGCGGCTCTGGATTAT